>JAFAHB010000208.1 GCA_019237435.1 Vulcanimicrobiota bacterium | reverse complement strand
ACCCGTGGGGGAATCCGCACGGAAGGCAGGATCAAGTTTGGCGGTCAGAGTTCAATCGGTTTCTCCGAGCTGGGAGCTCTCCCAACTCCTCGACATCTTCCCCCTCGCGATTCGACAAGCGCTCGTCCGTCTCAATAATCTCGAAGATATCATCGAAGTCGTTCTCGATCTCGGGCGTCCTCCGGAAGCACGCTTCGAGCACGATTTTATTTATCTGACCGAAACGCCGGTCAGTCACGAGGACATCGCGCACGTCTGCTCGCGCATTTCACCGTTCGGTGCCGACAATCGCGCGGGAATCGAACAGACGTTACACCGCATCAGTGCGATTCGCAATCGCACCGGGAAGATCGTCGGACTCACCTGCCGCGTCGGACGCGCCGTTTATGGAACGATCGACATCTTGCTCGACGTGCTGCGCGGCGGCAAGTCGATCTGTCTGCTGGGCCGTCCGGGCGTCGGCAAAACCACGATGTTGCGCGAGTGCGCGCGCGTGCTCTCCGAGGAGCGCAAGCGCGTCGTGATCGTTGACACGTCGAACGAAATTGCGGGCGATAGCGACATTCCGCACCCCGGGATCGGCCTGGCGCGCCGCATGCAGGTCGCCGATCCGGCGTTGCAGCATGCCGTCATGATCGAAGCGGTCGAAAACCATATGCCCGAGGTGATCGTCATCGACGAAATAGGCACGGCGGCCGAAGCGGAAGCGGCGCGAACGATCGCCGAGCGCGGTGTCACCCTGATCGGCACGGCTCACGGTCAGACGCTCGAAAACCTGCTGATGAACCCGACGCTTTCCGACCTTGTCGGCGGCGTGAGCGCGGTGACGCTCTCCGACGAAGAGGCACGGCGGCGCGGCACGCGCAAGACGGTCCTGGAGCGCAAAGCCCCGCCCACGTTCGACGTCGTGATCGAGATTCACGATCGCGACCGGCTCGCAATCCACAAGAACGTCGCCGAAGTCATCGATGCGCTGCTGCGAGGATACCAACCGCAGCCCGAGATTCGCCAGCGCCAACCCAGCGGCGAGGTTACCGTCGTGCAAGAGGCCGATACCGAGTCGATGCCGCGGCTAGCCGATGCCTACGAGCAGCAGCGCGATGCCGACGAACGCGAGCGGCCGCTCCTGATTTTTCCCTACGGAGTCTCTCGCAACAAGATCGAACGCGCGATCGCAAACTTGCGCGTCAACGCGGCGATCGCCCGCAGCTGGGACGATGCCGACGTCGTACTTACGCTCAAGACGCTCGAGCGCAAAGAGCAGCCCAAGCTCAAGCAGATAGCGTCGGACAACGTGCCGATCTATTCGATCAAGACGAACACGACGACGCAAATTCAAGGCGCGCTGCGCGACGTCTTCAATCTGGGGTCGATCGACAACGAAGAGCTCGCCTTGCGCGAGACGGAAGAAGCGATCTATCAAGTGCTGCTCAACAGTCAGGCGATCGAGCTGTCGCCGCAAACCTCATACATTCGCCGCATGCAGCATCAGCTCGCGGAGCGCTATCGCCTGCAATCCCGCAGCACGGGCCTCGAGCCCAACCGCCGAGTTCGAATTTATAAGAACGCTGAAATTTGATGCTTAGCGCGATAAGCCGAAGCGCGTCGCGTGCCACATCGGGTCGCTCGTCGCTCGCGTCCTGCTCGCTCCTGCTACACCGCCCCTTCGACTCGCTTCGCTCGCTCAGGACTGCGCTTGCGCGCAGGCTCTGAGGAATTCTGAAATGTGTCAATGGCGCTCGCGTCGGAGTCCCCTCCGTCGGCACCCGACGCGCCTCGGCTCATCCATTCTAACGCCTCCGTGTTCATTGTAATAGAGGGGATCGAGGGCTCGGGGAAGAGCACGCTGATTGCGGCGCTGGCGCATGCGTTGCGCGGCGACGGGCACGACGTGCTGATGACGCGCGAGCCGGGTGGAACGCCGCTTGGCGATGCGGTGCGCGAGATCTTTTTGGACCGCGCGTTGCCGATCGCGCCGATGACGGAGGCCTTGCTGGTCAACGCCGCTCGGGCACAGCACGTCAGCGACGTAATCCGGCCGGCGCTTGCGGTCGGACGGCTTGTGATATGCGACCGATTTACCGACTCGACGTTGGCCTATCAAGGATATGGCCGTGGTCTTGAGCTCGAGCCGCTTCGAGCCGTTTGTAAGATCGCGGTCGGAGACGTCGAGCCGAATTTGACGCTCTTGCTTGACACGCCGGTGAGCGTAGCGCGAGATCGGCTGCGCACGCGCGGCGTAGCGACCGATCGCATCGAGCGCGAAGATGATGCCTTTCACGAACGCGTACGTCGCGGCTTTTTGGAGTTGGCCGAGAGCTCGCCGCGTCATCGCGCGATCGATGGGCGCCTTTCGGAGAAGCAGATCTTCGACGAGTCTTTGAATGCCGTGCGGGCCGCGGTGGGAGCTCGCGTTTCATGAGCGAGCCGCGCTTCGACGTCATAGGAGCGGAGGGGCCTAAAGCATACTTCGATGCGCTGACGCCGGCGCAGCTCGCGCACGCATATCTCTTCACCGGTCCATCGGGCGTCGGCAAGAAAACGTTTGCGCGTCGTCTGGCGCAATCGTTGCTCTGCTTGACGCCGAAAACCGGCGTGCTGGGGTACGACGGCTCGTGCTCTTCCTGCGCGCTCTTTAGGGGTGACGGTGCGCACCATCCAGATTTCCTGGAGCACGAGGGGGTGCTGAAAATCGGCGATCGCGATGTCGCGGTGGGCTTCTACGAAAGCGAAGAGCTCTCGGCACGCGACTTGGTACGTCAGCTCTCGCTGCGATCGTATAGCGGCGGTTTACGGGTGCTGCTCCTCGGTGACGTTAACTTTGCGACCCATGAAGCGGCCAACGCACTGCTGAAGTTTTTGGAAGATCCGCCGCGGGGAGTCGTCATGATTTTGACGACGGCGACGCCCGGGCGATTGCTTCCCACCATTCGCTCCCGGACCATCGACGTGCATTTTTCGCCGCTTTCGAAAACCCAAGTGCGCGAGATCCTGAGTCGTATGCACTACGGGCATGAAGACGCGGAGTTGGGAGCGTCATTGAGCGGTGGGAGCGTGGCGCGGGCGCTGGCGGCGCTCGAAGGCGAGGAAGAATCGCTACGCGGCCAAGTCGTTCGTTGGTTCTTCGAGAGCGTTGCGGGAAAGTCGCCGCAGGACGCTTGGGCGACGCGCGAGACGCTCGACGAAGGCCTCGAAACCATCAAGACGCTGGTGCGCGACTGGATCGTCTCGACTGCGTCACCCCGAGCGGAGTCGAGGGGAGTTGGCCTCCTCACCGTCGATCATGCCGAGGAGCTTCGCCGGCTGCAGCCGCTCGACCACCACGTCGCGGTTGCGCTCCTCGGAAAGCTCGACGAAGCACAGCGACTCGCACGCACCAACGTAAGGCCGGAGTTCGTCGCCGATCTCGTGCGAATGGCGCTTACCAGTACCCTCTGAACGCGACGTCGTCGTACTGTTTCGCGAACGGGAAAGCGAGGTAGGCCAACACGATTGCCTTGATCGCGGCGTGGACGAGCCAGTATCCGATAACGCCAAGCCCGAGGGCGAAACGGTTGACGATGAAATCCGGAAGGTAGAACCAAAGCAGAACGAAGACGACGGCGAGTATGGCCGTGCCGAGAAGGCTCGCGCGAACGGCGCGAAATGACGCGCCGATTGCGAGGTTGCCCGGCATGCCGCCGATGGCGGCGGCCGGGATCGTATAGATCAAGAAAAACGCGACGGCGATCTGCAACACGATTTGCACGATGGCGTTGCCGAGCAACTGGCCCGCATACTGCGCGACGTAGAGGAGAAAGTAAAAACCGATCGTTGCAATGAGGATGCCGCCCGCCTTGTGCTTGCCCTCTTCCCACGCCTCGTCGAACGTCGTTCGCCCGCGTCGCCAGACGTTGTTTGCGGCGATCACCGCGACGCCAAAACAGAAACCGTAGACCAGATTGATGATGATCGCGAAGAGAAAGTTGCCCGCGCCACCGCTTGCGTCGGTGAAAAACGGCGTTATTTGCTGAATCAAGAGATCGACGACCGCCGCAAGCAGCGGCATGGCGAAGATCGACGGGTGGCGCAGCAGCAGCGGAATCGCCTGCGCGTACATCGCGAAATCGACGGACGGTTGCGCGCGTTTCAAGCTAGAAGCGAGCTCCTTCGAGCGCGTGCCGGCACGAGCAATCGGCGGCGGCTGGAATCTTCTGGACGATCTCGCCGATCGCGTTGCGAACCCGCTCGTTATTGCGGTTGAAGACTTTGATGACTTCGTGATGCGACACCGGCGGCATTCCCTCGAGGCCTACGTCGTAGTCGGTGATGAGGGAAATGTTGACGTAGCACATTTCAAGCTCGCGGGCCAGGTAGGCTTCGGGATACTGCGTCATGTTGATGACCTCCCAGCCTTGGCTTTGAAACCACTTCGATTCGGAGCGCGTCGAGAAGCGTGGTCCTTGAATCACCACGACCGTGCCGTGGCCGTGCGTCTCGACGTCGAGCGCGGTGAGCGTTTCAATCGCGATCGGACGCAACGTTGGACAGTACGGATCCGCAAAACTGACGTGCGTGGTGATCGGGCCGTCATAGAACGTGTCCTTTCGCCCGCTCGTGCGATCGACGAGTTGATCGCAGACGGCCATCGAGCCCGGTTTGTAGTCGAGAGAAAGCGAACCGGCGGCGGTGGGACCGATGATCCACTTGACCCCCAGGCTTTTCATCGCCCACAGGTTCGCGCGATAGTTGATGCTCTGCGGCGGAAAGCGATGGTCTTTTCCGTGGCGTGGCAGAAATGCCACGCGCCGTCCGGCTATCTCGCCCAGTGCGACTTTATCGCTCGCCGCGCCGTAGGGTGTCTCGACCCAACGCTCGTGCGCGTCCTCGATGAGCGAATAGAATCCCGATCCGCCAAAAACGCCAATCTCGGCGCTCAAATCGTAACCCATAACCTCCCTACACCTCTAGACTTTAGACTAATAATCCTGCGGTCGTAATTGGCGTATGGCGGCATGCCGACCGTTGGGGCGGGGACTCCGACACGAGCGCCATTGACAGGATGTCAGAATTGTCCTTAAGAGGTGGCGCGAGTGCGGTGTAGCAGGAGCGCCACACGATGTGGCGCGACGAGCGACCCGACCCAACGGTCGGCATGCCGCCGTACGACTACTAGCGATTGAAGTCTGAAGGCTTGAGGTCTTCCAAAAACTTCTTGAAGCGCGCCATTTCCGTTTCGTTGATCGTCTTCTTTTCGGTGGTCGCCTCTTCGAGAACGATCTTGTCGGAGACGAAGATCGGCGCGGGAACGCGCAACGCGAGCGCGATCCCGTCGGAAGGCCGCGCATCGATCTCCTGGATCTCGCCGTTGGTGCGGACGATCAGTTTGGCGAAGAACGTCGAGTCCTTGATGTCATGAATGACGACCTGCTCGAGGTTGGCATTGAGCGTCTCGAGAATGTTGCGCATGAGGTCGTGTGAGAGCGGGCGCGGCACGGGCGCGCCTTCGAGCGCGAGCGCGATCGCCGTCGCTTCGAAGGGTCCAATGAGAATCGGCAGGTAGTGCGAGCCGTCCATATCCTTGAGGATGACAACCGGGTCGTGGGTCAAGAGGTCGATTCCGAGCTTGTCGACCTTCATTTGCCGCATACGCGGACTTAATCCGACATCTGTGGCGGATTCTCTTGCCGGCTGGACGAACGGCCCCGCTCGACCTTATGCCACTATCATGCGGTATCGTCGGATTGCCGAATGTCGGCAAGACCACGATCTTTAATGCACTCACGCGATCGGCGCAAGCCTTAGCTGCGAACTATCCCTTCGCAACGATCGAACCCAACGTCGGCGAAGTTGCGGTGCCGGACCCGCGGCTGACGGTGCTGCAGGAGCTCGTAAACGCTCGGCGCATCGTTCCGGCGACCGTCCGCTTTGTCGATATCGCCGGCCTGGCGCGTGGTGCGAGCACTGGTGAAGGTCTCGGTAACGCGTTCTTGAGCCACATTCGTGAAACCGACGCGATCGCGATGGTCGTGCGATGCTTCGACGACGGCGACGTCACGCACGTGGAAGGCAAGCCGGATCCTCGCCGAGACTGCGAGATCGTGGCAATCGAATTGGCGCTTGCCGACCTCGCCACGATGCGCAAGCGCATCGCAAAGCTCGAGCGGGAGATTCGCGCGCAGCCGAACATGCGGCCGTATCTAGAAGCAGCGACGTTGCTGTGCTCGGCTCTCGAGGAGGCACGTCCTGCCCGAAGCTTCGCGTCTGGCACGCTCGAGGCGCAGGTTGCGGCCGACTCATTTCTGCTCACTCGCAAGCCGATGCTGTACGTGGCCAACGTCGACGAAGCGCAGATCGGCGGGAGCAGCGATCAGATTCGTGCCGTCGAGGAGATCGCCCAAGCCGAAGGCGGCCGAGCCGTCGTTCTGAGCGGTAAGATCGAGGCCGAGCTCGCCGGCCTCTTAGAGCCCGAAGCGGCCGATTTTCGCCGCGAGTTGGGGCTCGAGCGCAGCGGCCTCGACGACCTTTCCGCGGCCGCATACGATTTGCTCGGTCTCATGACGTTCTTGACCGCCGGTGAGAAGGAAGCCCGAGCCTGGCCGATTCCAAAGGGAACCAAGGCGCCACGGGCGGCTGGAACGATTCACAGCGACCTGGAGCGTGGATTCATTCGAGCCGAGGTCGTGTCGTACGACGATTACAGGCGCTATCGAACCATGGAGGCGCTTCGCGCCGCGGGGCGCATGCGCAGCGAGGGCCGCGAGTACGTGATGCGAGAGGGCGACGTGGTGAATTTCCGCTTCAACGTCTAACTGAGGAGCTATGACAACCGCTCTGCGCGAGACCTCGGTACGCGACGTCTCGGTTTTCGGCGACGCGATTGCCTATTTCAACGAAGCGGCCGATCTCCTCGAGCTCGATGCCGGAATGCGCCGGATTCTCACCCACCCGTCGAGACAGATTATCTTCTCAATTCCGTTTCAGCGTGACTCCGGCGAGTTCGAAGTCTACACCGGTTATCGCGTGCAATATAACTTTGCGAGGGGTCCCGCGAAGGGCGGCATTCGTTTTCACCCGCGCGTGACGCTCGACGAGGTAACGGCGCTCGCGTTTTGGATGACGTGGAAGTGCGCGGTCGTCGACCTGCCGTTCGGCGGCGGCAAAGGCGGCGTCACCTGCGATCCGAGCACGCTCTCTTCAAACGAGCTCGAGCGCATCACACGACGCTACGCTGCCGAACTGGTGGAAGTCGTGGGGCCCGATAAGGACGTCCCGGCCCCCGACGTCAACACGACCCCGCAGGTCATGGCGTGGTTCATGGACACGTACTCGATGCACGTCCGCCAGAACACGCCCGGCGTCGTCACCGGCAAGCCGTTGGAGATCGGCGGGTCGCGCGGTCGCGTGGAGGCGACCGGACGCGGCGTCACGATCTGCGCGCTCGATCAGATGGCCGAGATGGGGCTGCGTCCCGACAAGGCTTCGATCGCTGTTCAGGGCTTCGGAAACGTCGGAATGCACGCCGCGAAGCTCTTTGAGGAGCGGGGTTGCAAGATCGTCGGCATCTCCGACGTCACGGGCGCGTACTACAACCCCGACGGGATCTACATCAACGGGGCCATCGAGCACGCAGCGAAATTCGGAACGCTCGAAGGATTTAAAGGCGGCGAACGGATCACCAATGCCGATTTGCTGACCAGTGCCTGCGATGTGCTCGTGCCTGCAGCGCTCGAAAAGGTCTTCAACGCCGAAACGGCATCGAAAGTGCAAGCCAAGCTGATCGTCGAGGGCGCAAACGGTCCGACGACGCCCGAAGCCGACCGGATTTTCCGCGAGCGCGGAATCGCCGTGATTCCCGACATCATGGCAAACGCAGGCGGCGTTACAGTCTCGTACTTTGAATGGGCACAAGATCGGATGGGGTACTTTTGGAAGGAATCGGAGGTCAACGAAAAACTCGAGGACTTCCTGCTCGCAAATCTGCATCAAATCCGCTCGATCGCGAACTCGCGTGGCGCGACGTTACGAACCGCCGCCTATACCCTTGCGATCGATCGTGTCGTCAAAGCCTCGAAGCTGCGCGGCATTTATGCGTAGCCTGCTCCCGGCGCCGGTAAAGTGCATGGAGCTAAGCCTTAGCGCGGCCGACGAGCCGCGCAATTTGTGCTGCGGCTTGTCCATATGCGACAAGACGTTCCAGCACGAAGCGGCGTGAGGGGTCGCTCGCCGTGGCGATCTCGCGCTCCAGCTTGGCGCTGAGATCGGCAAGCCGGTCGTCGCGCGTGGCGCGGCGGGATTGGCGAAGGGCCCGCGAGAGTTCGGCCATTTGAGCGTCGAGCGCGACGCTGAATTCTTTCAGTTGCGGAAACGGAATGCGCTGCCGCGTCTCCAGCGCCGTCTCCAGAGCGAGATTCGCTAATGCAAACCGTTGCGATGCCGCGAGAATGCGCAGTGCACGCGCGGCCCCGATCGTGTGGGGCAAATGCGGCTCGTGACGCGTTCGATCTATCGACGCCTCGGCCGTCGTGCGGACCTTCCAGACTTGATCGCGCGCGAGCTCGATCGCATGCGGTCCGTCCTTCGTCGGCGCGGCGTACTCACGCAGGATCGCATCGGCAAGTTTGCGCTGTGCATCGAGCAAGTCCGCAAGCAGCGCCCGAGTGCGCCTGCGTTCTCGGGACGGCAGCGCGAGGTAGCCGCCCATGGCCAGCGTTCCACCGAGCAGCGTGTCGAGAAGCCGCGTTTCGATCGTTGTCGTTCCGGGCAGCCCGCGCATGCCAAGCGAGATGACGACGAACGACGTGATCGCGACCGTATATAGCGCGTAGTTCGGATTGAATGTCAAATAGGCCGCAGCCGCGGCGGCGATAAGGCCGATCGTTTGCAGGGCGGCGTGGCCGCGCAGGGTTACGGAAACGAAGGTCGCAACGACGGCGCCCGCAAGCGTTCCGCCGATTCGGGCAAATCCTCGCACGAACGTAGTATGGAAGTCGGGCTTGAGCACAATCGCTGCGGTTAGCGGAATCCAATAACCACGGTCCGCTTGAAAATGGCGGGCCAGAAACATGGCGATTGCAAGCACGAGGGAAAAGCGAAGCGAATCGCGGCTAAGCCAGTCGATTCGGTTCTGCACGTAGGGTCCGGGGCGGGGTTTCGAGAGCAAACTAATCGTCGGAAAGCGACCGCTCGCGATCATCGTTGCCGCCTCGAGCGCATCCCGCAGATGGGTTTCCAAGTCAACGATACCTGCCGCCTGTAGCTCGTGTGCGGCCGGCATCTCGACGGGCGCAATTTCTTGCCTCTCACCGCGCAACAGCTCGGCGACGTCGTCCAGGCGATCCGCAATCGTTAGGCTCACGTTCGCCGGCGCGAACCGTTCGGCGCCGCTTGCCGCCCATGCAGCCAACGCGCCCAATCGCCGTCGAATAATTTCCGAATCCTCCAAGAGGCGGCTCAAACGCGCGATCGAGCCGGCGCTTGCAAATGGTTGCGGATCGGCTAAGACCTGCCGCGCCGTAGCCAGCGGCGTGGCCGGTGGAAAGGATGCATCTCCGGTGGCGATCGCGCGCGCGAACGCAGCAAGATTGTGATAAACGTTGGCTAAAGCTGCACGTTCCGCTCCGCGCCGCGCAATCGGCCATGCGATCAATACCAGCGTTGCTTGAATCAGGCCGCCGGCCAAAACGAGGGCCGCAACTTGCGCCGCAGCGGGCGGCGTGAGCGGCTGATTCGAGAAGATCACGAATGCGACGAACGAGTTGAGCGCAACCGTTGCCGCGATCGGTCCGATTTGGCCGATCGTGCCGACCCCGTATCCCGCGAGAGCCGTCACGGCGACCAGTGACGGCGTCGAAGATGCCGCCAGCGCTCCGGCGAAGCTCGTTGCCGCCATTCCGATCGCTGCGCCGAGAACTGCGGCGACGCGGGTTCGATAGACTCCTTGCAGCGATGTGAATCCCGTGATCAAGGAGCCGATCGCAGCGGGAGCTCCCAATGCCGGTCTCCCGGCGGCAAGGGCGGCGACGAGCGGCACCGCGACGCCGATGGTGCAGCGCAACGCATATCCGGGCTCGAGCGCGGAGCGGTCGAAAGTTAGGGCGGTTTCCGAGAGTTCGCGCAGCCAGGTCAGGACCGGCTGCGACGGGCCGGCGCTTACCCTAATGCGGTGCGTACGGGTCCGGGTAGCAGTAGTTCGCGTTCCTGCAGCGCGAGCCGTTGTAGACCGCGGTCATGTCAACTTGCGGTATCTTCGTGCCGTACGCCTTGTTAATCGTGGCGATGAAGTCGGAGGCGATTAATGCGTAGCCGGTATTCGATGGATGAATGCCGTCGAAACTCAATATTCCGCCCGACGCCGGC
This sequence comes from Vulcanimicrobiota bacterium, assembly GCA_019237435.1. Lineage (GTDB taxonomy): Bacteria > Vulcanimicrobiota > Vulcanimicrobiia > Vulcanimicrobiales > Vulcanimicrobiaceae > Cybelea. The sequence continues at coordinate 3,908 of JAFAHB010000208.1, read as the reverse complement.
GTTGCCGTCCCGATCCAGTGAAGGTAGCCGAGCGTGCAACAGACTCCCGGATTGATGGATGACGCCAGGCGGAAGTACGGATTTGACGGGTCGCCGCTCGCGATGCCGTGGAAGATCGAGTAGACGTCGACGAGCGGAACGCGGTCGGCGGATGCTGCGGCGTCAATGCCTTGATTGATTGCGTTATTGAGCGACTGAATTTTTGCCGCGAACTCCGGCGTGATATAGTTTGCACCTAAGCCGCTTCCCTTGACCGGTTTGCAGCTCGGCGCAGGTTTCGCGCAATCCAAGTCCGGTGGCTGCCCGTAGCTTCCGAAATATTGGTCGATGAGGACGACCGCCGGTAGCGTGAGATAACCGCAAGGCTTCGAGAGGGACGTGGGCACGCAACCGCCGGGCGTATCGAGACCGTATTTGCGTGCGATGCTGCCAAGGTATTGCTGTGCGGGGTTTGCGAGTTCGAGCAGACAGTAGGCATAGCTTCGAATTTTGCAGGCACGCGGTCCGGGCGGCGTCGAGACGAGCTGAAAGTAGCCCGTCTCGAGGATGTTCGGCAAGTTCGCAACGACGACGGCCGATCCCACGCGGGAAACTGTTGCAATCGTCGCGCGCAGGTCGCCCTCGGCCTGCGAAGCGCTTCGGTCGCCTCCGACGAAGCGTCCGCCGCTGCCCATGTACTTGAGCACGTCGTTGGCGCCGAGCCAGACCGTCGTCAGCGTTGGATGAAGCGACGCCGCGGCGTTGGCTTCGGTGAGACGCGGCTCGAGCTTGGTGAAAGTGCGAAGCACCGGCCAGTACGTGCCGCTCTCCTCATTGACGACGTCGCTCAAGAGGCCCGGGATGCCGGGAAGTGGGCTGCACGTATCGGTTTCGGGTTGGTGAATCGTGTTCGCTTCGTGCAGCGTCAGTCCGGGAATGCCAAGGTTGCGAATGGCTGTGGAGTTCGGACTCATCCGTACGCGAGCGGAAGCGCGCAGTCCAAAGCCTGCCTGATTGAAACTGTGATCAAACGTGCACGGATCGCTGCCCTTGAATTGTCCGAAAGGCTGAAACGGAAGGTTCGTCGGAACGATCTGATTGTCGAGACCCGGTCCGGCGATGAGCGGCAATGGGCTTCTGGTCGGATCGAACGTCGCGTCGATCGCTCGCGTCAGCGTTGTGCCCGATGCTTGTTCGTTGAGAAGGGCCCACCAGCCGTTCTCCTGCGTCGGCGGAATCTGCGTGTTGGGAAAGAGTGGATTTGGAACCGCCGTCTCCCCCAGAAAACCGTCGGACTGATAGCCGGCGGTCAAGCTGTCGCCGATGCCGACGATGCGCGCTACGAGCGACGCCTGAGCTCTTATGCGGCTTGCAGGCAATAGCGACGATCCGGGCGTCCCTCCCGCGCCCGAACATGCGGCGAGCGCGACGAGCGTAAGCGCTGCGAGCGATTTCTTTACGTAGGAGCGTTCCATACTGACCTCTGTCGATCTACAACGGGAAAACGTTGGGCGAACCAATGCCGAACTGCAGCTGAAGCTGCGTCGCTTTGAGACCGCCGATCGCAAGCCCGCACGCGTTATTGAGTGCCTGCTGCACGGTCAAACATTTGATGCCGACGATGCCGTCGGGCCCCAGATTCGTCGGATTGCCGCTGTTGAGCACCGCTTGAACGAACCCGTACTTGCTGATCTGCTGCGAGACGCCGAGAAAATACGCGATGAGGTGCTCGGGATACGGGTCGGTCGGAAGATAATCGCGCGCGCTCTGCGGTTCGAAGAAGAGCGTCGTTCCCTTCACGGGCGTGTATTCGAGGTACATTACCTGAGGCAGTTGCATGGTGTTGCCGACGTTGGCGCCCGCGGTGTGGACGAGCCACTGGGGCGCGATGGTGAACGTGCCGAACATCTTGGGCGTCTTGAGGAACGGCAGCGTGAACGCGACGGCATAGTACTGCGCCGTGCGCACCGGAATGTTCACGACCGGACCGTCGGGCAAATTATAGGTGAAGGGTACGACGTCGTTGTTGTTGGGCGAGAAACCGATCTGTCCGCCGCGAGCAACGTAGGTCGGCGAGATCACGATTGGGATCGCGCCGGGGCCGGGAAGCTCGTCCGACTTGATCAGCACCATTTTTTGAAGCATGAAGACGCCGAAGGTGTCCTTCGTGCGGACGTTGATGTTACGTCCGGCGCCGGGCCCGCACCGGTTACCGCCGCTCAAGTCCGCGCATCCAACCGGGTTTTGAAAACCGGCGAGGTAGACGGGCGCGAGACCGGTGTTAAAGCCGTAGGGCCAATGCTGAAGTTGGAACATGCTCGCGACGAGCTTTGTCGACCAGTTAAACTTGTAGCTGAGCAACGCATCCATACCGCCCATCAGCCAGCCTTGATTTCCGTACGATCCGATGTTGCCGGACGGCTTGGCCATGGAGAAGTCCACCATGAAACCGAAGTGGCCGCCCGGCAACTCCATGCCGGGAATCGGCGCTTGGCTCACCGGCGGAACTTGCGCGACGGTCGAACTCGGTTTTTGCGGTTTCGGGCGGCTCATCACGCTCTTGATCGCCTCGTTCGCAGTGGGGATGATCGTTTTTTGAAAAACGTCACCCGTACCGTTATCGGCTGCAGCCGGCAGCGCGCAAACGCTTATTGCAAACGCAGCGGCAGCGATTCCGCAAGAAACGGATTTCAGCATTCAGGCGACTCCCAGAAGGTGATGCGCGTCTAACCGGGAGTTGCGCTTGTATATTCCAAATCCTTTTCATCACACGCCGACATGCGGCGCAATCGGCTCGCTCGGAGCGAGCTCGCCGCGCGTCTGCCCGTCGCGCGTGGCACGGCCGTTGCGAAGTTCGAACGACTTAATGATGACGTAGAGCACCGGCGTGATGCCGAGGTTCAGGATGGTCGACATCAGCATTCCGCCGAAAACGACCGTTCCGAGCGAATGACGCGCCGCCTCGCCCGCCCCGGAGGCGAAGACCAGCGGAATAACGGCGATTACGAAAGCGATTGAAGTCATCAGAATCGGGCGTAACCGCGTTTGGGCGCCGCGCATTGCGGCTTGCACGACGCTCGCTCCGGCACGGACTTGCTGATTTGCAAACTCGACGATCAGAATCGCGCTCTTGCTTGCCAGCCCGATAAGCATGACGTAGCCGACCTGCGCGTAGACGTCTTGCGATAGCGTCGGATCGAATAGGAAGGGTATCGGAAAATGACGCAGGTTGATGAAGAGCAACGCGCCCAAGAGCGCCGTCGGTACCGCCAGCAGCACGATCAGCGGATCGATGTAACTCTCGTACTGCGCCGAGAGCACGAAGAAAACGAAGACCAAGGAAAGGATAAAGATCTCAATGGTCAGCGGCCCGGCCGCGATCTGATCGAGCTGCAACCCGGTCCACTCAAAGGTGACGCCTTTCGGCATTACCTGAGCCGCAATTTGCTGCATGGCTTGGATTGCGGTGCCGGTGCTCGTGCCCGGGGAGTTGCTGCCGTTGAGCTCGATGTTCCGGTAGAGGTTGTAATGGCCGATGATGGGTGGGCCCAGAACTTGTTTGACGGACATCAGCGCCGACAGCGGCGTCATGACGCCGCCGGTCGACGTCGTCGTGCTCGTCGCGACGCCGGCCCCGGGCGTTGCAACGACATTCGGCACGACGGCCGTACCGGGCGCCGCACTGGAATGCACGTAGAGGCTTCCGAGCGACGCGACGTTGTTCCTAAAGGGCGCGTCGGCCTGGACGACAACCTGCCACGAGCGATTGAGATAAGTGAAGTTGTTGACGTAGAGGGAGCCGAGGTCCACTTCCATTGTCGTGAAGATATCCGAAAGGGAGACGCCGATCGATTTAGCTTTGTTGCGATCGATATCCGAGTCGATTTGCGGCGAGTTAATTCGAAACTGCGTAAAGACGTTTTGCAGAC
>JAFAHB010000180.1 GCA_019237435.1 Vulcanimicrobiota bacterium | reverse complement strand
TGACTGTTGACGCCGGCAAGCGGAGAGCTGAGCGTCTTGGGCTCAGCGCCGCACAGGCTCACGCCGGGCGCGGTCGCATACGTTCCGCAAGTCGAAGCCGTCGATTGGTCGTTCCCCGCAACGGTGTGGGACGTCGTTGCTATGGGGCGATTCGCGCGCCTGCGCTTTTGGGAGCGTTTCGGCGCACACGATCGTGAAGCGGTCCGTCGAGCGCTGCAGCTCGTCGGCATGACCGCGCTGCAGCGTCGCCACATCGCACATCTCTCAGGCGGCCAGCAGCAGCGCACGTTCGTCGCCCGCGCGATCGCGCAGGAGCCTCAGTTGCTGCTGCTCGACGAGCCGACGACCGGCGTCGACGCCGCGACCGAAGAGGCGCTCTGTAAAATCGTGCGAGAGCTCGTCGCGCGCGGAATGCCGGTACTGATGGCGACGCACGACCTCGATCGCGTCGATGAGTGGTTCGATCGCTTGATGGTCGTCGATCGGCGCGTGTTAGCGCTCGGGACGCCGCGCGAAGTCGTCGAATCGGGCACCTACGCCGCGATACGCGAGCATACCCACACGCACGGGCACTTGCGCCACGACCACGAGCCGCACGCGGCGCACGCGACGCATCCGGAGGTTCGGCCGTGACGTCCCTCGACTCCGCTCGGGATGACGCTGCAAAATGAGCGTCGATGCGCTCGTGACGCCGTTTCATTACGCGTTCATGCAGCGGGCGTTCGTGGCGGCGCTCGCTGTTGGATTGCTCTGCTCGACGATGGGGACGTACGTGATCTTGCGCAAGCTCTCGTTCATCGGCGACGGCATCGCGCATGCCTCGTTTGCGGGCATCGTCATCGCGTACTTGCGCGGCGCAAACTTCTACATCGGCGCGGGAATCGTGGCGGTGCTCACCGCGGTCGGCATCGGTTTCGTTCACCGGCGCGGCCGCATCTCGCTGGATACGACGATCGGGGTGCTCTTCACCGGCATGTTTGCGCTCGGCGTCTATCTGATGAGCCAACAGCGCAGCTATGCGATCGATCTGCAAAGCTTTCTGTTCGGCGATATCCTTGCCGTGCAGCGCCAGGATCTTTGGCTGATCTTGGCACTCAGCATCGTCGTCGCCGCGACGGTAATCGTGCTCTATCGGGGGCTTTTGTACACGACGTTCGATCCCGTCGTCGCACAGGCGAGCGGAATCGCAGCGCCCGTTTACGAGTACGCGCTGCTCGTCATGCTCGCGTTAACGATCGTCGTTTCGCTTCAGGCAGTCGGCATCGTGCTCGTGGCGGCGCTGCTGGTAACGCCGGCCGCGGCAGCCTATCAGCTTACGTCGCGCTTTGCGCCGATGATGGCGCTGGCCGCCGTTTTCGGCGCGGCGAGCACGGTCGGCGGGCTCTACCTTTCCTACTACGTGCGCGCGTCGAGCGGCGCGACGATCGTGTTATTGGCGACGGTGCTGTTCTTCGCGGCTATCGGGGCGAGCCGGTTACGGCGATTTACTGCGCGAGCAATGTGAAGGGGACGGTATACACCGTGCCGTTGCCGAGAAACTGAATCCAGAGCTTATAGGTCCCGGCCGGCAGCGCCGGCACCGCCATCTGCATGAAGGGTCCGGATTTGCCGCCGCCCATCGACATATTCATCGCTCCGGTCTTGCCGGCTTTCATCTTCATTTGCTGGCCGCGCACCATGGGATGCAGATGCACGTATGCCAGCGTCACCGTGTTGATGAAAACGGCGTGCGCGGCGGCGCCCAGATAGGCGGCCAAATCCTGCGCCGGTTCTCCGCCTTCCACGATCGTCACGTCGAGATTCTTCGCCCGGTTGGCGGCCAGCGTCGTTCTTGAAAGCGTTACGGTATAGGAGCCGGCGATTGCGTTGCGTTCCGACGGACCTCCAACCGGAGCCGAGCGCGCTATCGGGCCACTGTTGTCGAGCGTGAAACGAAAGACTTGCTGACCGATTCCGCGCGGCGTTGAATCGGCATACACGTAGTAGCGGTGATTCGCTTCTTTCGTGAAGGCTTGCCAAAACGTCCCCGTCGTCGTGTCGAAGTCGGGATGCACGTGCGCGAACGTCGCAAAGTCGTCGCGAACGATGATCATGTGCATGATGTGTTCCATGTCGACGTCGTAGTCGAGAATCGGCTTTCCGTCGAGCGTGAATTGCCGGACTTTGAGCGTTCCGCTCAAGTCCGACGGGTGGCTGACCCAAAACTTCGATTCGATTTTCGGCGTGCCGCCGACGAGCGCGAAGAGGCCGGATTGCTCGACGCGGCCCGACGCCGCGCTCGCAATGGCGGCACAACTCACGAGCGCGACTGCGGCGAGCGCGCCGGCTATTCGGCGGAGCGTATGACTCTCCACGATTCGTCCTCCATGCGTTCCAGATAGCCGTTAGCCGCAAGCGCGTCGAGCGCCTCGTGCAGCGCGGCGCGTTCGTTCTTGTTCGGCATTCCCGCCCAGCGCATTGCCAGTGGGCCGAGCTCGATCGTGGCGCCGGGCACGAGCGCTTCGCGCAGAAACCTTTGCGGAAGCTTCACCCGTTCCATTCGGCGAGCCACGGGCTCGAGGGCAAGTTCGAATTCGTCCTTCGACTGCGCGCCTACGGCGCTCCGCTCAGGAT
>JAFAHB010000171.1 GCA_019237435.1 Vulcanimicrobiota bacterium | reverse complement strand
TGGGCCCGAGACAGGCGCCGATGGGATCGACTTCCGCCCGGTTGCTCTTCACGGCGACTTTGGAACGGTTTCCCGGGTCGCGCGCGATCGCCATGATCTCGACCGTCCCATCTGCTATTTCGGGCACTTCGAGCTCGAGGAGTCGCTGCACGAGCCCTTCTGCGGCGCGCGAAAGGATAACTTGCGGTCCCTTCGGCGACTTTTTCACATCCAGCACGTACGCGCGAATGAAATCGTTGATGCGGTACGATTCCCCGGGGACTTGCTCGTCGAGATACATCACCGCTTCGTCGCGGCCTTCGAGCGTGATGTACATATTGCGCTGCTCGTACCGTTGCACGGTTCCGGTCACCAGGTCGTTGAGCTTACGAACGTACTTGTTGTAGACGGTGTCGCGCTCGGCTTCGCGAATTCGCTGAACGATCACTTGTTTGGCGGTCTGTGCGGCGATTCGTCCGAAATCTTTCGGTGTAACTTCCTGATCGTAGTAATCGCCGATGAGGTACGGCCGGCCGGCCTCTTTCACCGAAACCTCGAGCTTAGGATCGGCAACGTCTTCGACCACGGCGCGCCGATGAAAGACGCGATACGCTCCGCTCTGGCGGTCTACGATCACGATCGCATTCGACTCGCTGCCGAAATGCCGTTTGTACGCCGTCAGCAATGCGGCTTCCAGCGCTTCGAGCAGCATCTCAAACGAGATATTCCGATCCTTGGCGATCGAGTGAAGGACGTCGATGAGTTTTTCTTCAGTGAGGGTGTTTTCTGTCGTTGCCATGCCTTTGTTTCCGTTGTAGTTTGTCGCGACGCAGATCCGCGCGCGGGTCGTACTCGAGGTTTGCGGTTTTGATTGCCGCCAGTGGAAGCAGCAGCTCTCCCGACTCGGTTTGGAGGACGACGGTTTCGCCGCGTAAACCGCGCAAGATTCCGCGGTGCGTCTTTCCGCCGTTGACGGTCAGCGACGTGACGATCCTAACGCGCTCGCCGGAAAAGCGTTCGTAGTCGCTGCCGCGCACGAGCGACCGGTCGAGACCGGCCGACTCGACTTGCAGCGCGTACGCACCGTCGAGACGCGCAAGCTGCGCGTTCAGTCGACTCGCGACCCGCTCGCAAAGCGCCAAATCGGCACCGCCGGGACGATCGATGGTCACGCTGAGCGTCAGCGAGCCGCGCCGCGGCTGCGCGTAATGCGCGACGATTTCGAGCCCAGCGAAATCGGGGTCGTGAACGATCGCATCGAGCTCCCGCTCGAACGCCACCGCAACCGCCGTACTTTCCCTCGCCACGCTTCTCACGTTACCCTGCCTGCTCTCTGAAGCAGCGAAGCGCGGGCAAGACCCACGCTCCGTTATCAGAACCGTCCCTAAGGATAGCGAAAATAGCGACGGGCCGCAACCCCACGTGGGCGGCGGCCCCTCGTCTTTGCTTACGTTCGTTGCGAATGGCGCGCCGCCGGAAAATCGTCCGGCTGCCGTGGGCGCTGTCTGCGCCCTTATTCGGCGCTGCTTCGCGGGCTTGCGTAGCCCGGCGGATCTTGCGGTTCCAACCGCCCTCCTTCGTATCTTGACGAAGCGTGCCGGCATCTCCGGCACACCAAAATTCTAATGCGACTAATGTCGAAATTCAAGCGGGAAACGTTGACGGCTACGGCGACGATGCGGCTGAGGGAGCGTACGGAACCAATCGTCTGCCGTCGCACGGTTGCGAAACCATACCGTCAACGATCGGCGCGATACCGGCGTCGAACGGCGATAGCGCCGATTTGGCCGGTCCTCCGCCGCCAATCGTAATCTGCGTGCCGTTCGCCGGGCCGCCGTACGTGTTACTGTGAACGATCGTCGAATCGGGGCCCGCGGCAACGGCGTATCCTCCGCGCTCGGCCTGTGGATAACGTACGAGCCAGCCGGTGCAGATCGTGGTCGGGCCGTCCTTTCGCGCGGCAATTACCCACATTTTGACGCGCGCCTCGTTGCCGGTGCCGGTCACGTCGTACATGTATTTCGTCTTGGCGAGGACGTCGGGCGGCGGAGTCGGCTCGAGGTGCCCGCGTAACGATAGATTCGGCGTGTACGACTTGGTTGACGGGTTCACGGGATTATTCGGAAGCAGCGCGCGCAGCTTCGCGTTGATGTTCGGAGGCGCGCCTTTTGCTTTGGGGGCCGGCGTCGTGCGCACCGCCGGCGGGGTTGGCTGAATCTGAATCGGGCGCATCGGAGCCGCCGCGACTTTGGCGGCGTTACCCGGGCGCGGTCCCGGCGATGGACCGCCGCTCGGCCCGGGGCTGGGCGCCGTTCCGGCAGTACGCGCGACTGCGGCGGCGGTCGTGGTCGGACTCGGGTTGGGCACTCCGCTGCGCTGCGCCGGAGGCACTGAGGCCCGCGCCGCCGGCGCCGCGGTGCTTCTTGGCGCCGCGCTCGCACGTGCGATTGCAGCAGCCGTGGGCGAGGCTTTTGGCAACGCGGGTGCGGGCGTTGCCGCCCGGATCGTTGCCCGAACAACCGGAGCCGGTGGTTTCGGCGAGGGTTTCGCCGAGGGCGCGGCGGTGGTCGCCGGGGATGGAGCGGCCGTCGGCGGCGGCCTAACCGCGACCGCAATCGGCGCGACGGTGGGCACGTTCACCGGCGCGGCCGGCATTTGCGTTTGCGGCTGCGCTTCGAAAATGTTTTGCGTCGGCTGAGGATTGGGCAGCGGCGACTGCTGCGGTATCGGGCGCGGGTTAGGCGGAGCCGTAGGTGCGATCTTTGCAAGCTCGTGACGATTGACCGGCAATCGTTGCGTTTGCGGTTGCGCAAACGGAGCGTGCCGCACCGGTGCGATCACCGGTACGTGCGGAACGGGAAGCGCCGCGCGCGCGGCTGCGGGCTGATTCGCGACGACGACCGGCGATGTGCGCGTGATCGTGACGACCTCGCCGCCGGCTACGCTTTCGGTGGCGCCTTGTTGCGACGAGCTCGTCAACACGGAGAATAAAAGCAAAGCGAGCAGCAAATGGACCACCAGCGAGAGCAGGAAGCTTCCCGCTAGTCGTTCCGGGTAGCGGCGATCGCGCGGATCGCGCTGGAATTTCACGCGAGGGCTTAACTGCGCTTAAAGCAGCGCAGGAGCCTGCCGTCTCGGACGCCCAAGGCAGACGCGTGGTCGAACCGATTCTCAAAAAGCGAACGAAAATCGTCGCGACCGTCGGACCCGCTTCGCGGGATCCGGCGATTCTGCGCTCGCTGTTCATCTCAGGCGCGAACGTTCTGCGTTTGAACTTCTCGCACGGCACTCCCGAGGACCATGGAGCAGTCCTCGAGTCGGCGCGCGTGATTTCGACCGAGCTCGGCATTCACACCGCGATTTTGCAGGATCTCCCGGGACCGAAAGTGCGGACCGGGCCGCTGGCTGACGGTGCAGCGTCGGTTCGCCTCGAACGCGGCGACCGCTTCGTCATCACGTCGGAACAGGTAGCGGGTACGGCTCAGCGCGTCAGCACAAACT
>JAFAHB010000167.1 GCA_019237435.1 Vulcanimicrobiota bacterium | reverse complement strand
ATCGGGCCCTATCAACTTCCTAACACCGTCGCGTCCTTCACCGATCAAACGACGGGCGACTTGGCCGATCCGTTCAATCCCGCCAATGTCGGCGGCGCGATCTGGCGCCGCTTCGCGCTGACCTTCGATTACGCGCACCAGCAACTGTGGCTGGCGAAGAACGGCAACTTCGATCAGCCCTTCAACTACGACCGCTCCGGTCTTTTCCTCATCGATCGCGACGGCACTTATACCGTGCTGTCCGTTCTCGCTCGAACGCCGGCGGCGGCCGCCGGAATGAAGAAGGGCGATAGCATTCTTTCCGTCAACGGCGCACCGGCCTCATTAGAATCGCTCGCAGCGTTACGGATGCAGCTCTCCGCCGCAGCCGGCACGCAGGTTCGCCTGCATATCCGCGGCCCTGCGGGACACGAACGCGACGTCACGCTAACGCTAGCGGATTACGTTTAGCTTCGGGCCTTACGTGCCGTTTAAGGGGTTTGTGACGAGCGCGCGGCAGCACACGGATGTGCACCCCCGTCCATAACTTCGTTCCCGCGCGCGAGCGCATAAGTAGGAGCGCGCCGGATGCGCGCGACGAGCGGCCCCGAAACGGCATGTAAGGCCCGAAGCTAAGCGTTACGTAAACGCGTCGAGGCCGGTAATTTCTTTGCCGACGATGAGCGTGTGCATCTCGCTCGTGCCTTCGTACGTCAGCACCGACTCAAGGTTGTTCATGTGCCGGATCACGGGATACTCGAGCGTGACGCCGTTTGCGCCTAGGATGGTTCGAGCTTGACGAGCGATCTGCAACGCCTCGCGAACGTTGTTGAGCTTCGCTAGGCTGATCGTCGCGGGATGAACGCGTCCACGTTCTTTGGAGCGTCCGACGTGCAAAGCGAGGAGGGTACCCTTATTCAGCTCGAGCAGCATGTCGACCAGCTTCGCTTGCGTCAGCTGATAGCCGCCGATGGGGCGGTCGAACTGCACGCGCGTCTTGCTGTACTCCAACGCCGTCTCGTAACAGCTGCGGGCCGCGCCCATCGATCCCCAAACGATGCCGTAGCGCGCTTCGTTGAGGCACGCAAGCGGCGCGCCGAGACCTCGGCCCTGCGGCAACAACGCGTCGGCGGGAACGCGGCAACCCGCAAAGATGAGTTCGCTGGTTACCGAAGCGCGCAGCGATAGTTTCCGGTGGATGTTGCTGCTGCTGAATCCGCGCGTCTCGCGCGGGACTATGAAGCCGCGAATTCCGTCCTCGGTTTGCGCCCAAACGACCGCGAGGTCCGCAATCGATCCGTTCGTTATCCACATCTTCGTGCCGTCGAGGATCCAGTCCGAACCGTCGCGCCGCGCAGAGGTCCGCATTCCGGCGGGATTGCTGCCAAAATCGGGTTCGCTCAATCCAAAGCATCCTACGAGCTCTCCGCGCGCCATCGCCGGTAGCCACGCGCGCTTCTGCGCCTCGTCGCCGAACCTATAGATGGCATACATCGCAAGCGAACCCTGAACCGAAGCGAAGCTGCGAACGCCGGAATCACCGGCTTCCAACTCGAGACACGCGACGCCGTACGCGACGGCACCCGCACCCGGACAGCCGTATCCCTCGAGGTGCATGCCCAGGACTCCCAGGCTTCCCAGCTGCGTCCCAAGGTCGCGCGGAAGCGCTCCGGCCTCGAACCATTCGGCGATATTCGGCAATACGCGGTCCCGCACGAATGCGCGAACCGTGTCCCGCACCAGCCGTTCCTCATCGGTCAGCAGCGCGGCGACGTCGATGAAGTCGACGGCGTCGGGCATGGTGACGGGCGCCGCGGTCAACGCTTCAAGACTCGCGCGAGCTTGTCGAAGAGCGCCTCGGTCGAACGCTCGAACTGGTCTTCGAAGCGACGCCAGAGCAGCCGGCCATCGGTATCCGAGAGCATCGCGTCGACGCGGTATTCGAGCAGCGTTTCCTTGCCGGAGGTCGATAAATGGAAGCCGTGCGTTCCGTCGAGTCCTTCGTTACGAAACCGCCACACGATGCGCTCTTCGGGAACAGCTTCTTCGAGCACGCCGTGCATGCCGAGATGCCACTCTTCCGTTCGCCCCGGAGCCAGCGGTCCCGGTGACCGCATGAAAGGCTGCGACGCAAAGGGCCAAATTTGGTCGCCCGACGTTCCCATCTCTTCGAGCAGGTGGTAGATCCGCCGTTTCGTTCCGTGAAAAGACCGAGACCGCACTTCGTGAAGCTCGATGGGCATGCGCGGTCGTTCGCTTACCGAAGCGCGGCGACCCCTACGGCGCCCGCGAGGAGGATCAGGAGCGGCGTGCCGATCTTGCTGCGCAGCATCAGCAGCGCAACGACCGCCGCGATAGCGTAAGCGAACACGCCCTTCGGCGCGCCGCGCCCGATCGTGACGACGCTCGACCAGACGAGTCCGACGATTGCCGGCGTTAGTCCGCGCCCGATTATCGCCCGCCACGGCGATGCTTGGAAGCGGTCCCAGAGCGCGTCGAAGCCGACCATGATCGCGCTCGAGGGAACGAACATGGCGATGGTGGCGACCGCGGCGCCAAGGTACGGCCGCGCGGGCGTCGCCGCGTAGCCGATGAGTGCGGCGAAGATCGTCGTCGGGCCGGGCATGAGCTTACCGATGGTATAGAACTGCGTGAACTGCTGCGACGTCACCCAATGGTACCGGCCGACGGCCTCGGTGTGCATCTGCGGAATGATGCCCTTCCCGCCGCCGAACCCGAGTACCGAAAGCTGCGAAAACGTCCACAGCAGATGGACGATGGTTTCGAACGCGCTAGGATGCTGCGCCATCGGCCTTCTTACGCGAGCGCAGGTACTCGTTGGCGATGCCGGCGCCGCCGAACATCACAAGCACGAGCAGCAGCGGCATCTTCAACAGAGAGACGGCCAACGCGGTGACGGCGACCAGCACGATGCGGATCCACTGGGTGCGCTCGTCCCACGTCAGCTCGAGCGCGTTGCCGGCTGTTAAGCCCAGCGCTCCTGCAGCGCACCCGCGCAGAGCACCGTGAACGTACGGATTTGCCGCAAACTTGAAGTAGAGCGCTCCCGCTATCAGCACGATGACGAACGGAGGTACGCTCGCACCGAGAAATGCCGCTACGGCACCCGGAATACCGCGAACCCGCTGGCCGCAGTAGACCGCTAGATTCAAAATGTTCGGTCCGGGCAGCACCTGTGCGATTTCCAGGCCGTCCATGAATCGCTCCTGATCCATCCAGCCGCGGCTGAGCACTTGTTGGCGCATGCTGGCCTTTTGACCGCCGCCGAACGCGGTAGACGAAATCGCGGCAAACGTCAGCGCGATGTCGAGCAGCGACGGTTCTGATTTAACTGACATCCGGCATCGGGCCGTCCACGACGGGCGACGTGTGCTTGCCCGAAAGAATATGGATGTGAACGTGCTCGGTATGCTGGTACGTCGGCAACACGCCCATTCGAATCATGAAACCCGTATCGTAGAGTCCCATCGCCAGCGCAACTTTTTGAACGCCCGCGACGAGCCGATGCCATAGCCATGCGTCGCCAAGGCCAAAGTCCAAAATCGTGGGGATCCATTTCTTTGGAATGATGACGACGTGGATCTCCCACCACTCTTCCTGACTTCGATCGATGTTGTGCCGAAACGCGAAGACATCTTCGTCCTCGTAAACTACTTCGTCCGGCTTCGCGCGCGTGCCGTCGAGCCGGCCGCGAAACGTATGATCGGGATCGGGCTTCTCCCACTGGTGCTGCTCCGGACCGCTGATAAGTTCCGAAATCCACTGTGTCATTGCGCAAATTTTTTTCCGGCATTGCTGGCAGGCGTCCTCTTGCAGCCGGTGAAACGGGCCAAACGTGACCGATCGGAGACGCAAAACGCTCGCGCCGGCCGACGTTCTGGGCGCCGAGCCGATGTGGCCGAAAGAAGCGAGAGATTGGGAAAAGCTCGTGGGCGACAGCGAGGTGATCTATGAAGATCGCCACGTCGTCGTCTTTCACGATCCCGTCGATGAGGCGCACGAATCGCAGCGCGCTCCGGGGGAGATACGCTTGACGCTGCTTTCCAAGAAGGCCGGCGTGGATACGCTGATGGATCTGGGCGTCGCTGACGAAACGCTCAACGCGGCGATTTTGCACGGCATTCAGCAAGCCGCATACCGTTTGGACTTGCAAACCAAAGGCTTCGAAGTGCGCGCCCACATCTATCCGCCGCTGCAACACCGGCCCGCGGTCGCCTTTAAGATTCGCGCCGGCAAACCACCCAAAAAGTCGGCCGATTTGGGCTAGGCTATTCCGGCGGTTTTTTCACGAAGGGAAGCTTCGAGCGAAACTCGGCTTCGCGTTCCGAGAGCTTTCCGAGGCTTTGGATGACGACGATCCCGAGTATCGTCACGATCACCGCGTAGAGCAGCTCGGCCCAGACGCCGTTGCTTTGTTTCAAAAACATTCCAATCAGATCGGCGATGAATTTGTTCCACGCACCCGCGGCCAGAAGGCCGAAGGCAACCGTCGCGAGCGCGATCATCGTGCCAAGGTAGGTGGGTTTGATTTCCATTGCGCCCTCCGGCAAAAAAGAACGACCGAGTGCTCTTGGCACCCGGCCGGGGGGTTCCTTGCCGCTTGCTGCTTTAGGCCTTCAACTCGATATCGACGCCCGCGGGCAGATCCAGGTGCATCAGCGCGTCCATCGTCTTCGGCGACGCCTGTAAGATGTCGATGAGCCGCTTGTGAGTCCGCATCTCGAAGTGTTCGCGCGACTTCTTGTCGTTGTTCGTCGAACGCTGAACGCAAAAGCGGTTGATCTCGGTGGGAAGCGGAACCGGACCGCTGACGAAAGCACCGGTGCGCTTCGCCGTTTCGACGATGCGCTCCGCCGATTGGTCGAGAACTTTGTGATCGTACGCCTTCAGGCGTATCCGAATCATCTGCTTCGGCATTTAACTCTTTGCTTTTCTACTTTTCAAGGAACGAAAGGAGTGAGTTAAGCTCGGTAATCGGACGGCCCACCTGCCGCCTCGGGGCCGCTCGTCGCGCTCATCCGGCGCGCTCCTATCTTATGCGCTCGCGCGCGGGAACAAAGTTC
>JAFAHB010000154.1 GCA_019237435.1 Vulcanimicrobiota bacterium | reverse complement strand
CGATGTCCGCGAACTGCTTGAAGAGCATCGCCTTGCCTTCCATGACGGGCAAAGCGCCGAGCGGTCCAATGTCGCCAAGCCCGAGCACGGCGGTACCGTCGGTGACGACCGCGACGGTATTGCGCTTGACGGTAAGCTGAAAGGCCTTCGCCGGATCGGCGGCAATCGCCATGGAGACCCGCGCGACTCCCGGCGTGTAGACGGTCGATAGGTCCTGGCGGCTTTTTATCGTGATCTTCGGATCGACGCGAATCTTGCCGCCGATATGCGCGAGAAAAGTCGAGTCCGATGCGAAGATGATGCGCGCGCCGTCGATGGCTTCGACAGCCTGCCGAACCTCGTTGGCAAGTGCTTCAGACGCTACGCTGATCGTTACGTCGCGGACGACGCGCGTCCGGCCTGCGGTATGCATGTCGACGGCGCCGATCGCTCCGCCGGCATCGCCGATAGCGTTTGCGAGCGTGCCGAACGCTCCCGGTTCGTTCGGCATATCGATGCGCAGAACCATCGTCAAGCTGATCGCAGGGTGTGATGTGATGTTCATGATCCCATACTCATCTAGTTTCCGCTGACCGTCATCTCGGCGACGCGGAAGGACGGCGAAACCACCGACGCATCGAACCGCAGGTCGTTCGCGACGGCGTCGACGCCCGCCAGCATTGCGGCATACTGGCCTGCAATAGTAAACTCATCGATCGGATACGCGAGTTCGCCGCCCTCGATGAAAAAACCGCGTGCGCCGCGGCTGTACGTCCCCGAAGCGTGCTCGGTCGCAAAGCCGATCGTATCCATCACGAGAACGCCCAGCGGCGTGGCGGCAATCAACTCGGCCAACGAGCTCGAGCCCGGCTCGAGGTAGAAATTGCTGGGGCCGACGCCGCCGCCGGTGGAGTTTCCCGTCGTCGCGGCCCCAAGCTTACGCGCGTAGTAGGAGTCGTAGAGAAACGAGCGCAGTACGCCCTTCTCGAAGATCGTCGTCCGTTGGGTGGCCACGCCCTCGCCGTCAAACGGCGAAGATCCAAGGCCCTTGGGTATTCGGCCGTCATCGGTCACGGAAACGAGGTCGCTGCCGACCCGATTTCCGATCTGGCCGCTCAGCCACGAATTCCCCACGGCAACGTTCGCCGCCGAGACGGCCGCAAAAAGATCGTCGAGAATGGACGCCGCGACGTCGCGCTCGAAAATAACCGGAACCCGCATCGTCGGCGGCTTACGCGCGCCGAAAAGGTCGACGGCTCGGCGCACCGCCGTCGCAGCCACGGAACCGGCCGGCTCGAGATCGGCTAAGTGGCGCCCTGCGGTTCCATAGTGCGCGGTGCGCTTGGTGTCGCCGTCGAGCGCCACCGGGCCGGTTGAACGACCCGCGCGCGTCCATTCATACGCCGCCGCGAAACCGTTGGAGTTTGCAAGTGCCGTCACCGCGGCCACGTCGGAGTAATGGGAGCCGCTGGAGTTGGCGACGCGAGCATCCGCGGCGCGAATCAGTTGCTCTAGTGCCAGTGCCTCATCGACTTTTTCGGCGCTCTCACGCTGCGCGAGCTGCGAATCGGCCAGCCGAAGGTCGAAATCGTCCGAGCCGGTGACGTCAGGCAGGCCCGCATTCTGGTCGGCGGCGACGAAATCGGCCTGGGCTACTGCCCGTTCGACCGCGTGGCGCAAACCGCTATCGGAGAAATCGCTGGTTGAAAGCGTCGCCTTCCGTCCGTCGCGGAAGACGCGCAGAAATAGGCTTCGGCTCGTGGATCGCTCCAGCCGAGCAACGACCGTATCGCGTGCTTCGGCGTGGAAGCGGTGGGCGATGGAGACCGATACCTCCGCGCTTCGCGCACCGGCGGTCGTTGCCAAGGCGAGCACCTTGCCTGCCAGTGCGATCCCGCGCGATTCATCCATGCTGCGTGCCACCGACAGTGATCGAGCCGATTTTGACCGTCGGCATGCCGACGCCGACGGGCACGTACTGACCGCCTTTCCCGCAGGTGTAATGTCGCCGCGCCAGGCGGCCATCGTTGGCAACTGCGACGACTTTCATCATCGCTTCGGGGCCGTTGCCGATGA
>JAFAHB010000172.1 GCA_019237435.1 Vulcanimicrobiota bacterium | reverse complement strand
TGCACCTGCAGAAAGAGGCCGGGCCGTCCGTTGATGTGGGCCACTTCCAGCCGCGGCTCGTAGCTTTCCGAGACCGTCGCGACGTCGCCGACGTGAACGACGGAATTCGCCGCCGTCCACGGATTGACCACACCCGGCAGGGCGGCGAGACCACCGCGAAGATTCTCGACTTGCGCCCCGGTCGAGTTCGCGATCGCGCTCGCCGCGCTCGTACCCGCGGCCGGAATGATTGCCAGATTGCGAACGGAGTCGAGGTTTTGGATGTCGCCGCGTATGTCAATAGTCGTTTGACGGTTGGGCTCGTAGGCAAAACCGCCCGGTACGCGTTGATTGTCGGCCGAAAGGGTGTTGATGACGTCGTTGATCGTCAAATTCGCGGCGGCGAGCCGATCCGGGTCGACGATTACCTCGTACGCCGGCGTAACCACGCCGCCGACGTTGACGAACGAAACGCCCGGAATTTGCTCGAACTGGGGCGCGATGACGTTCACCGCGTAGAGTGCCAGCCTAGCAAGAGAGAGCTTCCTCGAAAACAGCGCGAGCGTGACGACGTTTGATTGGGTTGGATCGCGAAGGTTGACGGTCGGCGGGCTGATGTTGGTGGGCAAGTATTTCTCTGCAGCTTGGATCGCTTTGTTGGTCAGCGCTAGGTCCGTCGCGGTATCGGAGGAAATGTCGAAGATCGCGGTGATCGTCGCCTCCCCTTGCTGAACGACGGAGTTCATCGTCTGCAGGTTTGGCGTTCCAGCCAAATTCTGTTCGATCGGCTGCACGATGTTGTCGCGCATCTCGGTAACCGAGGCGCCGTTGTAGCCGACGGAAACGGTGACCGTCGGCTGACTGACGTTAGGGTAAAGCTCCTTGACGATCGTTGCGGACGAAAGAATTCCCGCAAACGTCATCAGCGCGATAATGACGAAAACCAGCGTGGGGCGCTTGATGAAAAGCCGGGTAAGGCTAAACTTCACTGCTGCAACGAGACCTTCTCGCCGTCGCCGAGACTCATCTGGCCGTTGCGAACGACGCGAACGCCCGAGTCGATCCCAGAAACGACGGAGCTCGTTCCATCGGATCCGACCTCAGCGACGCGCTGCGTTTTCACCGTCCCGTCGGCGGCCACGGCCATCACGGCGTCGTGATTGTCATCGGTGAAAGCGCTGACGGGAACGCGGACGCCGCGTACCGGCACCGTGGCGACCGTTCCGCGCACGACCATTCCCGGCCGCAAGCGCTGGCCCGGATTCGAAAGCAAAACCTTTACTTGGAAATCAGTCGAGCCGGGATTTATCTCGTTCAAAACGCCCACGACATGCCCTCGGAAGTGCCGCTCGCTTCCGATGAGATCCGGCGCGGAGATTTTTGCCGACGCGCCGTTGAGGATGCGAGCGACTTCTTCGCTCGAAGCGTGAAGAACGGCGTAAACCGGGTCGATCTGCTGCAGCGTGAAAATCTCACGCGAGCCGGGATACTCGCCGGGATTGATGTTCCGGTTGACGACGACGCCGCTCACCGGTGAAACGATGGCCGCTTTGGCGATCTGCACGCGCACCTGTTGCGCTTGCGCGAGCGCGACGTTTTCTTGCGCGGCCGATTGTTGCACCGCGGCGGATTGAAGACCCTGGCCGGAGAGCGTCCCGTTGGCATGCACGGTGGAACGCGCCGACTCAAGGTTGGCCGTCGCGGAGTTGAGCGCTTGTTGGTCGTTCTTGACGAGCGTGGCTTGCGCGTCAACGGCCTGTTGCGAAATGTAACCCTGCGCGAGTAAATTTTGATCGCGCTGCAGATTTCGCTGATCGTTAGTGAGCGTTTGCTGGGCTTGCTGCACCGCGGCTTCAGCGTTGCGCTCGGTGTCGACACCCTGCTGAATATTCAGCGACCCTTGGTACACCGTGTGCACGGTATTAGCGTGGTTGCTGTTGGCGGTCGCAAGATCCGATTGGAGTTGCGCTTGTAGATCCGAGGTGTCCAGCTGGGCGAGCAGCTGCCCGGAGCGCACCGAATCGCCCTCGCGCACGAATACCGAATCGGCCGGCTCCGAAAGCGTGCTCTGGATTGCGACGTTTTGGTAGGGGGCAACGACGCCGGCAAGCTGCCGAGCGGGTTCGATCGACCCGAAGCTGGTAAGGGTTGTCTCCACGTAGGGTGCGGGCGGGGGAGGCGGCCGGCGGGCGGCGCAGCCGAACGCAGCTAGAATCGCCAGCACGGCACCGAAGAATTTAGCCCAATGGGAAGCCCCGCGTTCCATGTCTGAGCCAATTGTAGCCAAAGCACGCGCTTCGAATCCTGGAGCGAGTCTGAGAAGCCCGCTTCCGCAGACCGCCCGGGTCCTGGTGGTCGACGACGAGCGCGGCTTGCGCGAGCTGCTCCAGTATGGTTTAGAGCAAGCCGGGTTCGCGGTTCGAACGGTTGCCGACGGAGCAGCGGCTTTCTTGCTGTTGGAGTCATGGCTCCCCGATCTGATCGTCCTGGACGTGATGCTGCCCGACCGGGACGGGCTCGCGCTCTTGCCCGAGTTTCGTAAGCTGACGACCGTCCCCGTCGTCATGCTCACTGCCCGCATAGAGCTGGATGAAAAGCTCGCCGGCTTCGCCGCCGGCGCCGACGATTACGTCGCCAAACCCTTCGATCTCGAGGAGCTCGTCGCGCGCGTGCGCACTCTACTGCGGCGCCCGCAAATCGACCGCCGGGAAACGCTGAGCTACTCCGATCTAACGATCGAGGCTTCGAGCCGCACGGCATACCGCGGCAACCGCCGCATCGAGCTCTCGCCGCGAGAGTTCGACTTGCTGCGCGTGTTCGCCGAACACGCCGGCGAAGTACTTACGCGTTCGGAGTTGCTCGATCTCGTTTGGGGCATCGACCGCGACGTCATTCCGAATACGGTCGAAACGTACGTCTCGTTCCTACGCGCAAAGATCGACAGCGGCGAAGCGGTGAAGCTGATTCACACGTTGCGCGGAGCCGGATACTCCTTACGGACGGGCCCTGCATGACGACGCGTCTCGCCCGTCGCATTCAAAGGCTCGCCGCCGTCGAGATTTCGCTGCTGCTCGTAGCGGTGCTGCTAGCCGGAGCCCTGGTAGCGTTCGGCATTTACATCCGGGCACTCTCAAATGAGCTAAGCGGCACGCTTACGCAGTTGGAGTCCGCGCTGAGCCGCAACAGTCCGGTCACGGCGCGCGCCGGCGGCGATTTCGCCGCCTCGCTCTTGCTCGGAACCGGCACCGAAATCGTTTTCCTCGACGCCGCAACGCGAGTTACGGTTTACCGCATCCATAGAGCCGACCCGCGGCCGATCGTCGTCGTTCGCAGCCGCGGGGATCTTTCCGGCGATCCGCGTGCGACCGGACCGGCGGCTCGAATCATTCTCGGACTCGCGACCGCGTTCGGTCTTCCGCGTCTCTACGCGCACGTCGGTAGCCTCTACATCATCGTGCGCAGCAACGATGCGACGCTGGTGTCCACGGTGCGATCCTTCCTGCTTCCGTTGCTCGTGGGACTCATCGTCGCCATAGCGTGCGGCATTTTGATCGCTCGCGCCTTGACGCGTCAGGCCGTCAGGCCGCTCGACGACGTTACCGCTGCGTTGCGCCGATTTGCCGCCGGAGACCTAACGCCGCAGGCGATTCCCGCTGACCCGCGACACGAGCTCGGCGCGCTTGCAGCCGCTTACAACGGCGCGATCGAGCGGATGGAGCGTGCGTTCGCATCGCGCGACCGTGCAAACGCGTCGATGCGACAGTTCATTGCCGATGCCGGCCATCAACTCCGAACGCCGCTTACGGTCGTGCAAGGGTTTATCGCGATTCTCCGGCGCGGCGGTTTCGAGAGCCCCGCCGACCGCGAACACATTTTGGATACGATGAACGACCAGAGCCGCATCATGGGCGCCCTCATTGACAAGCTGATCCTGTTGGAACGATGGGAGAATCCCGAAGCGCTCGGCTCGGCGCCGCCGATCGACGTTGGAACGCTGGTCGCCGATTTGGTCGCGCCCATTGCGGACGCGCATCCGGAACGGCGCTTTGCGGTTTCGACGCAAACGGGAATTCTCGCCGCTATCGATCCCACCGAGCTCGGGTACGTCGTGACCAATCTCACCGACAATGCCGTCAAGTACGGAGTCGGACAGATCGGCGTGCAGGTACAGGCGAAAGATTCGTCGGCGGTGATCGAGGTCAGCGACCAAGGTCCCGGGATTCCTTCCACCGATGCGTCACGGGTTTTCGATCGCTTCTATCGCGGTACGCAACGCGACGTGCCGGGTTCCGGACTTGGACTCGCGATCGTAAAACGGGCGGTCGAGCGCGCGCACGGAACGGTATCGCTCGACAGCAGCCCCAACGGCTCCCGCTTTATCGTCAAGCTGCCTCAAGTCGCATAGCGACGAGCGGCCCCGACACGGTATGCAGCACGTTAGGAACATACGGAGAGGGTGAGATTCGAACTCACGGAACGCTCAACACGTTCGCCCGCTTTCGAGGCGGGTGCCTTCAACCACTCGACCACCTCTCCAACGCTCAGGGTTGGGACGATGCACGCGTTATACCTTCTCGACTGTCGGAGCGTCGATCGCGGAAGAATTGCTGCAGCTGGTCGGCGGCTTCGTTCTCAAGGACGCCCGCGTTTATTTCGAGCCGATGATTCGCCTTGGACGAGCGAAGCACGTCGAACGCGCCCCCATCGGCGCCGCCCTTCGGATCTTTGGCACCGTAGACCAGCCGCTTGATGCGCGCGGCGATGATTGCTCCGGCGCACATCACGCAGGGTTCCTTCGTAACGTACAACGTGGCATCGGATAGCCGCCACGCTTCTAAGCGCCGCGCGGCTTCACGCAGCAAGAGCATTTCGGCGTGCGCCGTAGGATCGCGGCGCAGCTCCTTTTCGTTCTTTGCCTCCAGAATGAGATCGCCGGCGATCAGAACCGCGCCGATCGGCACGTCTCCTAATCGGGCCGCTTCTCGCGCAAGCTCGATCGCGCGACGAAGAATCCGTTCGTCGCTTTCGCTTCCCGAAAGATCGTGCACCGTCGTTAAAACTACCTGTTGGGCCAGTCGCGCGCCCGGAGGGATTCGAACCCCCGATCCCAGCCTTCGGAGGGCTGTGCGTTATCCAGCTACGCTACGGGCGCACGCAAGGAGGCGTGATTTAGCGGGCGGCATCGGGCGGCGATCCCGCGCTGGGGATGTGTTTGAAGAGGTCGAGCTTGTGATCGACAAGCGTCCGGTAAAACTTGCGCACGCAGTCGGGATGGCCGAAGAAGTACGTCCGCGCGTACGCGAGGTCTTCGCCCGAGGAATCGGGCACGTAGTGCGAGATCTCGATCTCCTCCATTTGAGCCCGATCGACCGGATGAGGGCAGAAATCGCACGGAATCGTCGACATAGAAGAACCACCTAGCCTTTGTCATTGTGGCTCGGGTAGGACTTGAACCTACGGCCAAGGGCTTATGAGTCCCCTGCTCTACCACTGAGCTACCGAGCCGTAACCTGTACGGCGCCATTCGAGAACGCAGTATAGCAGGACGCCGCGGCAATCGCAAATCGCGGCAGGGGCGAAGCGTTTGTCGAGCCGAAACTGCCCGAAAAATACTCGTCCCTTCCCGCTCGGAGTGTGCATGCCAGTTCGGACATTATTTTCCATCGTTTCGCTCGCACTTTTGTGCGCAGGCTGTTCTTCCATCGCGTCAAGCAGATCTTCCGCCGCCCTACCGGCGAGCGCGTCGCGTGCGATGGCGCACCGCGCAAGCAAGCATCTCTCCCACGTCGTCGTCATCATCCAAGAGAACCGCAGCTTCGAAAACTTTTTTGCCGGATTTCCCGGCGCCAACGCGCCGACGTCCGGCTACGCTTTCAATCATATCCATCACCGCGTGCTGGTGCCGCTGCATCAAACGACGTTTGAAACCAATCCCAATCTTCCGCACGATTGGAACTCTGCGATCACCGGCTGGGATAACGGCAAGATGGACGGTTTTCACATCGGCCCGGGAAAGAATTTTGCAGCATACGCCTTTATGGATCACCCCGAGATTGCGCCATACTGGGCGATGGCCGAGCAGTACGTGCTGGCCGATGAAATGTTTCCCACCGAGTTTGGCGGCAGCTTCACGGCCCATCTGACCGCGATCGCCGGCAACGACGACATGAGCTCGACGACCGCGCAGGTTAACTATCCGGACCACACTCCGAACGACTGCGATTCACCGCCCGGCACGAAAAGCTCGTTGGTCAACGACAAGCGACAACTCGAGCCACCGGGAACCGGACCGTTCCCGTGCTTTATCCAGTTCAACACGATTGCGCAAGTGCTCGACACGGGCGGAGTATCGTGGAAGTACTACGTGCAAAACCATCTGGACGGCGGCATCTGGTCTCCGTTCGAGGAGATCGCCTACGTGCGGTGCGCGCAGTTCACGCCGCCGCAGACTTGCTCGGGCGACGGCGCGGACTGGTATACCGACGTCATCGCGCCGCAAACGCAAGTCCTTACCGACATTCAAAACAATCAGCTCGCGGACGTTAGCTGGGTTACGCCCAGCCATGCCGACTCCGACCATCCCGGCGCGCATAGCAATACCGGGCCGTCGTGGGTGACGTCGATCGTGAACGCGATCGGTCAGAGCCCCTATTGGAATTCGACCGCAATCGTCGTCATCTGGGACGATTGGGGCGGCTGGTTCGACAACGCGTCGCCGCCGCAGCCCGATTT
>JAFAHB010000124.1 GCA_019237435.1 Vulcanimicrobiota bacterium | reverse complement strand
CATGGTCGGTACGCTGCGCTCGGCGAGCTCCCGCGTGGATAGAAGCGACAGGTTGCGCAGAAAAGCCACAAAGAGGCGATCGTCCACCCTGGTCGATCGTCCGTAGAGACTCATCAATCCGTGGCGCGGCTCCGGCGGAAACGGCGTGGGCTCTCTGCCGAGGTCGAGCACGATATAGGCTTGGCCGTGAATCCACCTTGGTGAAAGCGCTGGAGAATACCACTGCGCCGCGCCCGCGTCGGAAGGTTTCAACCGCACCGGTGCCTCTCCATAAATTACCGGAGAGACGGTATGCGGCCGGAGTCCGCCGGGTGTTTCCGTGAGGCTCAAATAGACGTTAAACCGTTTTGACGGATTGAGAACTTCGAAAAGCAGATAACGGCGCGAAGCTAACTGGATCGTATCTTTCTTGTTGAAAAAATCCGGCTCCGGATTGCCCAAAGCCGATCTTGGATCTACGCCGAATATGCCCAGCGACGAGTTCACGAACACCAGATGATTGCTTACGGCATCGCCCGGTATGACCGTTACCGTCGATGAGGCATGCGCCGTATTTCCGTTGATGACGCTCAACTGCGACGAGCTCGCGAGGAGTGCGTCGTGGCTCGTCAACACGGATCCGTTCAGCAATCGAGAATCTTCTGAAAACTCTACGACTTGCCGCCTTGCCCCAAGGCCAAACGCGAATGCGGCAGCGGGTAGTAGCTCGCGGCGCGATCGCACGTATCTTTGAGCGATCCTGAATTCGCGGCGATTCGCAAGAAACCCGGCGTACGTACCGCCCCCGGCGCAAATGGCTACGGCGTCTCCCGCCGGAAAGTAAAGCGGCGTGCCCTTGAGAAGCTCGCCTTCGTATTGACCGAGCGGCAAATCGGGCGTATCGCTCACCAATGTCACCGCACCGACGCTGCGGAACTGCGCCGGCAGCTCGCTGACAAGATGCTCCCGCGAGCTGCCTCTAATCGAAACGAGCGACGTCGAACGATCGTCGAACAGATTCATGCTTCGAACGAGCTCGTAGATCGTCCCGTTGAGGCCTGCCACCGCGCACGCTGTAACCAATAGAAGCGGCGCGAGAGCGACCCTTTGGGGATTTGCTCCGCGGGCTTGGCGCATTTTTCGCAAGAGATCGAAAGCCGCCGTTACGAACACGGCGATGGCGAACGGGCTAAGATACATCGCTATTTTGAGCACGCTATAACCCGCGTGGCGCTCGAAGAAATACGCTCCCGCTACGATCATTAGTCCAGCCACGACCGCAGGCGCGTAAACCCTTCGTAGATAGACTACAACCGCAACCACCAAGCTGAAGAAAACGAGTCCACCGGCGGCGATCGCAACGTTGAGAAGATCGCGCATGCCCTGCTCTCCGCGTCCAACGAAGCCCCACATCACCGCAAGCCCGCTTGGAATCAAGTAGTCAGGGTAGCCCCACCAGGGCTGCAAATTCAGGTAGCTGAGAATCACCAGCGGCGTGAGGATGGACAAGTTTAGGAAAATGCAGACTACCACGATCAAGAGCGCGTTCGTCCGTAGCCAATGCCGGAATGGGCGGCGCACCCTCCGTACCGCCTTTACGGAAATGACGAGCCACGAAGCGATGAGAACGGTCGAAAACTCTGGGTAGAAAACCAGAGTCCCGGTAATGGCAAGCGCGGCGGGCACGGAACGCGACACTTGCGTCGCGCCGCCGCCGGCGTAAAGCGCTCGGCTTGGCAAGAGCACGATGACCGATGCGAGCGACGCCAGACCAAAGATCTGGTCGATGTGCTGATTGAAGATGCTGTACGCGCCTTGGCTCGATAGCGCCATCCACAAACATACGACCAGCGGTGCGGCGACCGTACGGAAGCGCAGGGTAACCAGCGCCCCTGCGGCGAGGGTCAGCGCCGCGTAGCCGGCCACGATCACCGGCATGATTGCCGTTAGCGGCGCGACGCCGGTCGCCGCAGCCAAAGAGCTCGTAAGCACGCCGGTCGCGGTACGGTTTCCCGCACCGAAGACGTTCGCGACCCAGGCACAGGTCGCTAGATTTCTATTGAGCCCGTAATCGGTCCAAACGGGCCGCGAGAACATGCCGTGGCCGGTCAACCAGTCGGCGGTAAAGAGCGGAATGAGCATATCTTGGTTCGCATATGCCATCCAGTCCTTACCATAGATCATCAGCGGCAAGCCCAGGAAAAGGAAGACGACTGCGGCCGGCAACGCAAACCACGCAAACGCCGGCGTGAGCCTAGGTCGACCGCGCAGCAGAGCGATGACCGCAAGAACGTCGAGTACGCCGAGCACGAACGGAGCAACGCTGCCAAGCGAAAATCCGAGTCTGCTGAAGGGAAGCAAAATCAAGGCGATGGCGGCCGCGCCGACCGCGGGCGCGACGAGCAGCGATCGCAGGGAGTTGCGCGACTTGTTGAACGACGTCGTAATTGCTGCGCCGACCAGCACGAACTGCCCGAAATATAAAATGGAGAGCAGCATCGACGGCATTAGTCAATGCCAAATACGCCTTGCCGCCAGACCGCTCCTTGGCTTACGTCGAGCCTAGCTACGACGTAATCGAGCCGTGTTGGTCTTAGTACTCGTCGAGCGGATGAAGGTCGAGGGGCTGGCGCTCGAAATATCGCGCATCGTAAGGACTCTGAATCGGTACGAAAGTCCTGGGCGGCTTCGTGAAGTCGAAGCAATCTTGCGCGGGCGAGTTGGCGCGCGCGTCGCTCGCCGACATCGGCGGCAATCCGAATACATCTTCGATGAACTTCAGCACGCTTCCAAACTCGTAAGCCACGTGCGACACGTGGCTCTTCTTCGCATACGCCGAAAGAACGAGTAAAGGCACGCGGAATCCGAGTCCGTCGTAGTCCACGTACGTGGGCGCCACGGAATCGTACCAGCCTCCGTAGTCGTCCCAAAGGACGAAGACGACCGTCGAGTCCCAGTATTGCGATTCACCAATCGCGTTGACGATGGACGCAACCCAGGAGGGCCCCGTCTTGGATAACGAGTGCGGATGGTCGGAGTTTGCCCACGTCGGCGTTATCCAGCTCACCGCGCGCAGATTGCCGCTCGAGACGTCCTTAAAGAATTGAGTTTGGGGCGTGATGACGTCCTTCGTCCAATCCTTCCCGTTATAAATGTGATTGATCGCCTGGTAAGCGTTCCATTCGTTGCCGTCGCCCTTGACCGTCGCGGTGTAGTAGCCCCACGTTATCGCGGCATTGTCGAGCTCGTCCCCCAGCGTCGTCGGATCCCAGCAGACGACTTCGTGGCCGTCGGGAATTTGGCGTTGCGGACCCACCATCGCGATGGTATCGTTCGGGCCTCCAGGGCAACCCCACTCGCCGAGCTTGGGATAGTTGACCGACGATTCGGCTTGCGCGGAAATGAGGTACTGGTGCGCAACGAAACTGCTGCTGTCAAAGTTCGATGAGAACATTTGGTCGGCGAGCACGTACTGATACCCCAACTCGAAGTACGGCTTCGTCTCGGAATGCGGAACGTAGCTGTACGGGAAGTAGTTGCGCCGGCAGCGCTCGGCTTTGCCCTGACAATCGGTGACCCTTTCCTTGTTGAAACCGTTCATCCGGCAGTTCGTGCCGGGAATGCTTCCGGTACCGTTGCAGGCGGTGAAGAACGACCAAGAATAGTGGTCTGCGTAACCGGGAGCTTCGAGCGGCAACGGCTTTATCTCGACTTGATTCCCGCGGCTATCGTATCCGTATTTTGCGGTTGTGGCGCCGTGGAAACCGTAAAACAGATTGTTCAGGCTGCGATTCTCCTGAATGACCACGACGACGTGCTGGATCTTGCCGCTGGAGGTTGCGTGCCGCGGCGCGCCCATAGGCGGCATCGAGAGCGATTCGGACGACGCGTTATTGCCGCCGCAAGCAGGCAATATCAGCGCCGCGACCGCCGCAGGCACGAAGACGAGGCAGCGAGCCTTGGACCGTGACCAACCGATAGGCATTGTCTTCTATACCTCCCGCCGGCTAAGAGTTGTCGGGGGGACGGTGGTCGATCGGCTGGCGCTTGAAATACCGCAGATCGTAGGGACTTTGAATCGGCACGAAGGTTCTGGGCGGTGCGTTGAAGTTGAAGCAATCCAGCGCCGGCGAAGCTGCGCGCGTATCGCTCGCCGCTAACGGCGGCAAGCTGTAGAGATTTTCGATAAACTTTAGGATGCTTCCAAACTCGTAGGGGACGTGCGAGACGTAGTTCTGCTTTGCATAGGCCGAGACAACCAAGAGCGGGACCCGAAATCCCAGACCATCGTAGTCGACGTAAGCCGGGGCGACGGGGTCGTACCACCCGCCATAATCGTCCCAAAGGATGAAGATCGCGGTCGAATTCCAATACTGCGACTCGCCGATCGCGTTGACGATGGAGGCAACCCACGACGGCCCGGTGTTCGACTTCATGCCGGGATGATCGGAGTTTTCATAGGTTGGCGTGATCCAGTTCACGGCTCGTAGATTACCGTTGGACACGTCGGTGAAAAACTGGGTCTGAGGCGTAATTATGTCCGTGCCCCAGTCTTTACCGTTGTAGATGTGATTGATCGCCTGATAGGCGCTCCAGACTTTTCCGTCGCCGTTGATCGTCGCCGTGTAAAACGCCCACGGCACGCCGGCGGTGTCGAGCTCGTCGCCCAGCGTCGTAGGATCCCAGCAAACCACCTCCGGCTTCCCGTACGGATATTGACGGTTCGGTCCGATCATTCCAATCGTGTCGCCGGGGCCGCCGGGGCAGCCCCACGCCGACAGCGGATAGTTGACCGACTGTTCCGCCTGGCCCGCGATGAGGTATTGGTGAGCTACAAAACTGCTCGCGTCCAAGTTCGAGCTGAACATCTTATCGGCCAGCACGTACTGGTGGCCGATGTCGAACAACGGCTTCGATTCGGCATGGGGAACGTAGCTGTACTCAGGGTATTTGCTCGGACACGGCGGTTCGCTCGGCTGCCCGCAACCGATCCACTCTTTGTTAAAACCGTTCATTTGGCAGTCGGTCCCCGGAATGCTGCCCGTTCCGTTACACGACACAAAGTAACCGGCGGCGCTGTGATCCAAGTCCCAAGGCGCTTCGAGGGGAACCGGTTTCAAGTAGACTTTATGGCCGAAGCTGTCACGGCCGACCTTAGCGGTTATCGCGCCGCTAAAACCGAGAAACATGTTGTTAAAGCTGCGGTTTTCTTGAATGACGACTACGACGTGCTGGATTTTTCCGCCTGAAGACGGATGCCGAGCCACGCCGGCGGACGGCACGACGCCGCTTCTTGTAAGGCCATTGCCCTGACAGGCGGATAGCGCCACCAGCGCGGCCGCGACAATTAAAGCGAACCGAGTCCGAGAAAATAACATCGGCTTGACTCCCTTAGCGGCAATCACTAAAACACTACGACAACGCCAATCGAAAGTCTATATTTCGCCTGGGAACCCGGCGAACGCCTTGCCACGGGTGCTAGGCGGAAGCCGAGAGTGCTCTTAGGACGGCAATCAAGCAAGCCGCAACGAAACAGGATGCGGTGCTTTCGCCCGCCGCGCGACGCTTGCTCGTTGCGCTCTGCTGCTCGCTCGTGATTCATGCGGTATTCCTCTCGCAGGCGGGACGGCTGCAGATTGGATCATCCGCGCAGCTCCGCGAGACTGAAAGCTTGGTGCACGCGCGCGTCACGCGTTGGCAGGTTCCAACGCCGCGACCGCTCCCGACCCCGCCAAACTTTTGGTCGAGGGTCGACCGCAGCGCGGTCGCTCGGTTGCGGCTCACCCCGGCGGACGAGCAGATCGTGCTCCTGGCCGCTCATCAAGGCAACGGCGCGACGAGCCCGGCGCCGCACATCTTGCGCGTGGAGATTCGTCCGGGCGTGGTGCACCAGCGCACCACGATGTACGTGCGCGTGCTGACCTCGCTGGACGCAAACGGGGTTTACTTTCGCTTTTTGATTTGGGAGATCGGCGTGCCGCCGATCGTCGTGCTGCGCCTTCCGGCGAGCGATCCCGACTATCCGAACCGCGCCTACATGGAGTTTGCGCGAACCTACGTTGTACCGGCGATTCCGCGCATTTTCCGGGGGAAGACGTACAGCATCGAAGTCATCGCCACCGGCCGGCAGGGCATCGCTTCGGGTGCGTTCGTACCCGTTACGGTGCAGTGATTCGTGCTCAGAGAATCTGGAATGGGAAGCTCGCCTCCACCGCGGTGCCGGCAGTATTTCGAGCGATGATCGTGAGCGTCAAGTTGTGGCTTATAAAGAACGGTATTGAGGGCACTCGATAACTGCCTTCGAAGTGCCCGACGTCGGTCTTCGTCATGTTCACGCTGAAACCGCCGATGCGAATCTCGACGCTCGCCACGTTCGACGATGCGAGAACGATGCCGGTCACGATGTCGCCGGCGTGAGGCGTCGTCGAGCTGATCTGATACCACAGAATTTCCGGAGGCGCTTCGGCAGGAAGCATCACGATCGTCGGGGTCGGCGCGGGAGTGGGGCTTGGCAACGCGGTTGGAGGGAACGTAGGCGTCGGCGCCGGCGATGGGCTTAGGACCGGAGTTGCCGCGGGCGTCACGCCGGGCGCCGCGCTTGGTGCCGGCGGAGCGTTCGCCGCCGGCTGCGCGACGGCTGCGCCCGCGAGTCCGCCTGCGAACGCGAAGATCGCAAGCGCGAGCGCTTTCATCGCGACGGTGGCTGCGGCGGCTTGATCACCGGCGGCAAGTTGGGGAACGGCGCGGGATTGTACGGCGTCGGCATGATCTGCGGTTGCGGTTGAGCGACACTCCCGGGTGACGCGTCAGACCAGGAATAAACGGTGTCGCGTACCACTCGCACGTCCGCGTTCGTGACGACCAGTTGACGGGGAACGCGTGACAGGCCGTTCTGTGCCGACTCTTGGGACGACAGCGAGCCGCGGTCGTAGAGGTAGCGAAAGATCGTTCCCGATGGAAAGCGACGCGTCATTTGGTAGTGCAAGGCGTCGATCCGATCCATTGGAATGGCTTGCGCGTTCCAGCCGCTTACGTCGGTCGTAATGTAAATGCTCGACGTGAACGGCGTATTGGGCGGCACCTGCACGATGAAGGTAACGAGCACGGGTTTGCCGTTGAAGCTGATGGCCGACTGCCCCGGGACTTCGGCGCCCGGCGGCGGCGTCTCGATGTTTTTGAGCAGATCGGGATTAGGAACGACCGGCGAGATCGCCACTGCGAAGCGCTGGACGGAGGCGAAGTCGCCCTCCGGCGGCAGCGGCGCTTTCGAGAGATCGAGCTCGATCACGGTGCCGGTCGCATCGAAAGTGGCGCGCGCCCAGATGCGCGGGGCGGGATGGATCGTCGCCGGGCCGCCGGTCTTGGCATCCTTGAGCACGACGTCATGCGCCACGTGAAAGCCGTCGCCGGTCGTGAAGAAGACGTATCCATCCTGATACGCCAGCAGTTGCCCGCTAACGACGACCGACGAGCCGGCAGCGACGAGCAGAACTGAGAGCGCGAGGGCCGCGCTGGATAGACTTGGCCGCATCAGATCGGCAAGATCTGCACGACGAAGGACGGTTGCCAGAACGACGTCCGGTAGGGGTTCCCGTACCAATAGAACGTTCGAGAAACGTCGGCGAGCGCGTGAGGGAAGATCACGAAGCGTACGTCACCGGTCACGTCGTACGGCGGCTGACCGAGATACCAATTGTACAGGGGTTGGCCGAGAATGTTGTTTTCCGGCGGCGAAAAGACGCCCGGCACCGGAATCGGAAAATCGACGTGATGACGCACGAGCAGCGAAAAGTTGAACTGCGGATCGGGAACGAAGTTCATTCCTAACGCCGTCGTTCGCAACGTCGACTCGCCGCGGAACGCCGTGAGGCTTTGCGGGCAGAGCGGCCCCACCGGAAAGCACGGTTGGTATCCGCCGTTGATGTAGTGGTCACCCGTGTTGAGAATGGAATAGGCGAGGTAGGTGTTAACGGCTCGCGAGAACGGCCGGCTGATCGAGAAGTTCGTCGAGTCCTCGCTGATCCAATGCGGCAAGGAGTTCCACTGGTACTGCTTCGTGTAGCTTGCGTTGAAGTAAAACGTTTGGTAGGGACTCGGCGGATTGTTGAGCTTTAGCGCGGGCGTGAAAAACGTGAATCCGAAGACCGTATTCCAAATCGTCGTATAGACCGGGCAGTAATACACGAAGACCTTTGACGGCTGCACCGTGCATTTTGCGCCGTAGGCTTGCAGCCCGGGGGTGGGAATCGGCGCGTCGGCTTTATTGAGCGGCCAGTAAGGGTAGATGCCGTTGAGGTATTGGTCGCCTCCGACGGAATCGTGGTTGAAACCGTAGCCCTCATAGATCTGCTCGAAGAGCGGAAGGTTGGCGATCTTGTTCTGAAAGCTGGACGCACTTATCTGTACTTGCGTCGGATGCGACAGGTTCCCGGCGACGGTGTTGGGCACCTCGAGCGAGCCCGGACCGAGCACGTTGTAGTTCGTCAACGTCGACGTGGCTTGCACGTAGGAATGTGGAAACGCGTAGGTAGCGTTGAGCCAAGTCGTCTGCTGCGCGGATTGCGGCAGCCGCAGCCAGAACTGCTGCGCGTAATACTGCGTGAAGCTTTGAATTTGAAACCGGCTGCCGAGAGCTTCGTATAGCTTGAGATTCCACCATTTCTCCGCTCGCGTCGCCGGATTCACCGAAAAGATCGCGTACTCGTGCTGTCCCACGAAATGCTGCTCGACCGACATATACGTATGGTAGGTCGGGTCGTAGCGGAAGTGCACGGCCGTTAGGGCGTTGGGACTGCCGGCCACCGTCCACGTGAGGTCGACGCTCGCGCCCGAGAGGGTATTCTGCGCGAAGTACTGATTCGAGGAGAAGTTCACGACGTCGGTACCCAGCGGTATCGGCGCGTCACCGAGATAGGTGTGCGCGTTGACGAATCTCACGTAGGTCTTCGTTCCGATGACGGCGCCGTTCGCGGTGATGCTCGGCCGCTGCGCGATGGACGGGAAGTAAAAGGCGTCGCCGGGCATCATTCGCCCTTTTGCGGGATGCACGAGATCGCCATCGAGGAACGTCCAGCGGTCCGGCTCGGAGGTTACCGGGACGAAATAGATCCGCTGAAAATCGAGAAAATCGGAGATCGCCGCGCCGTTCACCGTTCCGGTCGCGT
This sequence comes from Vulcanimicrobiota bacterium, assembly GCA_019237435.1. Classification (GTDB taxonomy): domain Bacteria; phylum Vulcanimicrobiota; class Vulcanimicrobiia; order Vulcanimicrobiales; family Vulcanimicrobiaceae; genus Cybelea. The sequence goes on along the minus strand of JAFAHB010000124.1, from coordinate 5,642 downwards.
CGTGCAGCGAGACGTTTCCGGCAACCATGAACCGATTGAGCTTGAGGTCCATCGAGAACGCGTCGCCGCTGACGGTGAAGCCGTCGCTGGTGCGTAGGCGTACGTCACCGTCCGCCTCGATCAAGAACCGGTCGTAGTAGAAGTCGATCCGTTTCGCGCTCAAGTAGAGAACGGTCATCGGTGGCGGTGCCGCCGATGGTAGCGCCGTGGGCGAGGATGGCGACGCTTGCGACGCCGATGCCGTCGGCGAGGGTTGTGTGGCCGGAGTTACGGCAGGATTCGGGGTAGGCGACGATTGTTCGGCGCGAGCGCCGGCGCACGCGAGCATCCACGCCGATATCGTAAGTGCCACGAGTAGCGTGATGTGTCGCACGGTCGCAAGCGATTCGACGGAGGGCAGGCGTGTCTTTCAAAAACCCGAAGCGCAATGAAATTCTCATGAAGCGTGTCGTGGTAATCGTTATCGATTCAGGCGGTGTCGGTGCGTTGCCGGACGCGCCGGAATACGGTGACGCGCCCGGAGCGAATACGATCGGCAACGTCGCACGTCGTCTCGGGGCGCTCGCGCTTCCGAACCTCGAACGTCTGGGATTAGGCCTCCTTACCAATGTAGCGGGCGTTTCGCCCGTCGAGCGCCCGCACGCGCGAGTAGGCCGTTTGCGCGAACGCAGCCACGGTAAAGATACGATCACGGGACACTGGGAAATGGCCGGAATCACCGTCGCCGAGCCGTTTCCAACCTATGCAAACGGCTTTCCGGCCGAGGTCGTCGAGGGCTTCACGCGCATAACCGGTAAGGACCCGCTGGGCAATAAGCCGGCATCGGGGACCCAGGTCATCGAAGAGCTCGGTACCGAGCACCTCGCGACCGGCCGACCGATCCTCTACACTTCGGCGGATTCGGTGTTCCAAGTCGCCGCCCACGAAGCGGTGGTGCCGCTGGGGACCCTTTACGACTGGTGCGAGCAGGCTCGTGAAATGCTCCGGCCGCCCCACAACGTGAACCGGGTCATCGCCCGTCCGTTTGTCGGCAGACCGGGGTCTTTCGAACGGACGCCGAATCGACGAGACTATGCAATCGAGCCGCCCCCAAATCTGCTCGATCAGCTGCAAAGCGGGCACGTCGAGGTGCATGCAGTAGGAAAGATCTACGACATCTACTGCGGCCGCGGCATAACGTCGTCGGTTCGCGTCGCCGATAACGGAGATGCGATGGAGAAAACGTTCGAGTTGCTGGAAACGGTCGACCACGGTTTCATTTTTACGAATCTCAACGACTTCGATTCGAAATACGGTCATCGCCGCGATGCGCGTGGATACGGGCGAGCGCTCGAAGAGCTCGACGCGATGCTGCCGAGACTCTCGGCGTCGCTACGCGGCGGGGACGAGGTAATTTTCACGGCGGATCACGGCTGCGATCCGACCGCGCCCGGCTCCGATCACACGCGCGAGTACGTGCCGTTCATCCATCTCGGCCGCGGCACCGGAAATCTCGGGGATCTCGAAGGACTCGACCTCGTCGGTCGCACCGTTAAAGAGGCCTTCGCGGCGTGAACGCCGTCCGCGTCGCTCTTGCGGTTCCAGCCGGTCGTCAAGTGCCGTCATCGTGGCACGCCACCAAGCGAGCCACCGACGTGGTCCTGGGCGCGTTGTTGCTCGTCGTTACCGCCCCGATCACCATACTCGCGGCGCTGGCAATCGCGTGCGCAACGGGTGGCACGCCGTTTTTCACGCAGGAGCGCGTCGGAATGCACGGGCGCCGCTTCAAAATGTTCAAGCTGCGCACGATGGTCGCCGGCGCGCACGACATGCGACACAGCGTCATGCACCTCAACGAAGTCGACGGTCCGGTATTCAAGATTCGCAACGATCCGCGGCTGCATCCGTTGGGGCGCTTTCTGCGCGCGACCAGCATCGACGAGCTGCCCAACCTGATCAACGTCGTGCGCGGCGACATGGCGCTGGTTGGGCCGCGCCCCGCACTGCCAAGCGAGGTCGAGCACTACGACTCGGTTGCGCGACGGCGGCTCAGCGTGCCGCAGGGCGTTACGTGTCTGTGGCAGATCAATGGGCGCAGCGACGTTTCGTTCGAGCATTGGATGGAGCTCGATAACCGCTACGTCGACCAGTGGACGCCGCTCGGCGACTTGCTCATCGTTGCGAAGACCATCCCCGCCGTTTTACGCAGAGATGGAGCGCATTAGACTCTCCTCGCACCTCCGCGTCGTTCCGCAGCCGCGCTCGCGACGACGGGTTTCTATTGCCGCATCCACCTTGTTCATCATGGGGGCGACCTTCTCGTCCACGCTCCTGGGATTTTTGCGCGAAGTCGTCAGCGCTCGGTATTACGGCACGCGCTGGGAGATGGACACGTTCTTGGCGGCGGCGACGATACCGACGATACTATTCGGCGTCTTCAACGGCGCTCTCGTCAGCGCGCTCGTGCCGACGTTCTCCGAGTATCTCGCGCACCATAAAGAAGAAGAGGCTTGGCGCCTTGCCAACACCGTACTGAATCTGCTCGCAATCGTCCTCACGACGTGCGCCATCGTCGGATACTTTACGGCCCGCTGGTACGTGCCGATCATTGCCCACGGATTTCCGGCACCGCAGATGAACGTTGCGGTTCGCATGACGCGCTGGCTCATGCCGAGCATCGTCGCCGTCAGCCTGAGCGGCGTGCTCTCGGCCATGCTCAACGCGTACCACCGGTTCCGAGCCGCCGCGCTCGTCGGAGTCGCCGTCAACACCGTCACGATTCTCTGCGTCGTGCTGTTGGCGCACAGCATGGGCATCTATGCCCTCGTCTTGGGAACGGCGCTTGGCTTGACGGCGCAGATGCTCGTGCAGCTTCCGTCGTTTCTCACCATCGGCCGCTATCGTCCGACCATAGACCTGCACCACCCGGGACTGCGCAAGATTTGGCTTTTGCTCGGGCCGATCATCGTCGGATCGGCCGCCGGTCAGCTCGCATTGTTTTTCGATCGGTTCTTCGCCTCGACGCTCGCGCCGGGTTACATCGCCGGAATGAACTACGCGACGAAGCTGGTGAACTTCCCGCAACAGATTTTTGCCGCGGCGATCGCGACGGTGATCTTTCCGCTGTTGGCGGCCCAGTTCGCGCGTGAGAATCGCCGGGGCGTCGCTCGCAGCGTCGTTACCGGTTTGAGGCTGGTGAACTTCATCACGATCCCCTCGGTCTGCGCGCTCGTGGCGTTGGCCCATCCGATGGTGCAGGCGCTTTTCGAGCGCGGAACCTTCCAAGCCAGCGCGACCGATTTGACCGCCTCGTTGCTGCCTTATGCCGCCATCGGGCTGATCGCGCTCGCCGCCAACGTCGTCTTGACGCGCTGCTGTTTTGCATGCCGCGAAACGATTTGGCCGGTCACGATTTCGGTCGTGACCGTCGTCGTCAACGTGCTGCTTTCGCTGGTATGGCTGCCGACGCTCGGCGCACGGGGGCTGCTGCTTGCGAACTCGCTTAGTCAAAGCATGCAGGCGGTGCTTTTGTTACTCGTCGTCGCGCGGCTCGTTTCGGGAATCGATTGGGGCGCGCTGCTGCAATCGTCGGGGAAGGTCATCATCTGCTCTTTGGCGATGCTCGCGGCGCTGGGATGGATCGGCGCGCTGGGCGTCACACCGGAACCGACGCTCGCTTCGCGCGCGTGGTTTCTCTTCGGACAAATCGCCATAGCCGCGACGGTCTTCGTTGCGATCGCGCGCATGCTCGGTGTGGAAGAGCTCAACCTCGCCTGGCGTACGATCGTCGCGAAATTCGAACGCAATTTGGTCAGTCCGCCGGAGAACCGCGAAGCGCCGATCGCCTAAGGGCTCGCTGGCAAATTAATTATTCTTAAGGCAGGCTAGCTTTTTCTCAGGAGCCAACCCTTCAGGCCGATGCTTTCGATCCTCATGCCCGCGTACAACGAGGCAAATTCCATCGCGGAGAACGTCTGCGAGACGGTCGAGACGATGCACGGAACCGGCATCGATTTCGAGATCGTCGTGATCGATGACGGAAGCATGGACGGAACGCACGCGGCCGCGGGGGATGCCGTGCGGACCTGGCCCGAGCACGTGCGAATCGTGCGGTGCGCGCGCAACGAAGGGAAAGGGAATGCACTGATCTGCGGCGCGAGCTATTCCAAGGGCGACTACGTTGCCTTTCTCGACGCGGACATGGACCTGCATCCCGAGCAGCTTCGGACGTTCCTTGCGATCATGGACGCTCGCGACGCCGACGCAGTGATCGGTTCGAAGTTCCATCCGCGCTCGAAAGTCGAGTACCCGCCGGTGCGACGCGTCTATAGCTTTTTCTACTACATGCTGGTGCGCGCGCTCTTCGGGTTGCCGCTGCGCGATACGCAGACCGGCATAAAACTCTTCAAGCGGCCCGTGTTGGAGCGCGTCCTTCCGCGCGTCCTCGTCAAGCGATTCGCTTTCGATCTCGAGCTGCTTGCAAACGTGCATCACTTCGGGTACAGGATCGTCGAAGCGCCCGTCACCGTGAACTTCAAGCGGCTTTCCAGCCGGGTTAGGCTTCGGGCCGTCTGGAACGTCTTTCTCGATACGTTGGCAATTTTTTATCGAATGAGGATCTTACACTACTACGATCGGCCGGAGCGCCTAGCGGTAAATCTCGATCGCGCGGCCGGCTCGCACGAAATCGTCGTTCCGGTCGTCATCGGAGAGTAACTCCACGGTGCGTTCGCGTACCGCCCTGGTACTGCTGCTACCAGGGCTCGGCGATGCCCTGGCCGCAAGTCCGATCTTGCGCGGACTGTCGCGCGATTCGTGGACCGTCGACGTATTGACGTGGCAATCGCCCGTTACCGAATACGTCGAGGCCTTGCGTATCGCGCGCGAGGTCGTGCAGCTTCCATTGAAGCCGACCGCGCGCCAGATGCTGCAGGTGCTGCGCCGTATGCGGTCGCGACGGCCCGAGCTCTGCCTCTTGCCGTTTCCGGCGACGCGCTGGCAGTATGCCTTCGTCGGCCGCTTGGCCGGGGCTCGCACGCTCTGGATGCACGAATACGGCGGCGCCGCAAGCGCGATCGCGCGCAGCGCCCGCAGTCGGCGAATCGCACTGTGCGGAGGGCACCGGCTTGCCGAAAACTTTCGGCTCGCACGAGCGCTGGAGCTGACCCCGGGTGACGACGACCTGCAATATCTGCTCCCCGCCGCGTGGCTCGCTCCGCGCATTCCCGGGACGCTCGGAATCCATCCGGGTTCCATGGCTTACAAAGGAAACGAGGCAAAGCGTTGGCCGTACGAGCGATTCGTCGCGCTGGCTCACGCGCAGCGCGCCTCAGGCCGGAGCGTGCGGTTTTTCCTCGGGCCGCACGAAGTCAATGAAGCGGCCCGCGCGCACCGCGACTTTGGCCAAGCGGAGGGGATCCGCATCGTCTCCGAGCCGCTTGCACAAGCCGCAAGGCTGCTTTCCGAGTGCGAAGTCTTCGTTGGAAACGATGCCGGATTCAGCCACCTTGCGTCGGGACTCGGCGTCAAGACGCTCGCCCTCTACGGGATGACCAGCGAGATTCGTGGAGCCCCGATCGGTCCCGCCGTCGCGTTACGACCCTCGCTCTGCCCAGCCTGTCACGACGAAGGCTCCCATCGCTTCGAATGCGTGCGCCACATCG
>JAFAHB010000252.1 GCA_019237435.1 Vulcanimicrobiota bacterium | reverse complement strand
CCATCGGGTGAAATGGCGGGCGCATCGCCGGCCCCGAGCAGCTTCGGCGCGCCACCATTCGTCGCGACCGACCATACCTGCATCTCCGGCTGCTGGGCGTTGGATGCCGGATTGGGCTGCAGCGGGTCCGGCCAGTTCGCGTCGTGGTCGCCGCCGCGCACGTAGACCAGGTGCGCATCGTTGTTCGCGATGACGAGGTTCGTGATCTCTTGACCGTCATCGCCGCCCGAAGAAAACAGCTGCGCCGGCGTCCATGCCGGCGGGCGAGCGAACCAGATCGAGCGAACGCCCTGCGTGTCCAAAGCGTATGCGATCGCCGTTCCATGGGTATCGCGAACCAGCGTTTCGGGGAACGGATAACTCAAGATTTGAGCGAGCGTAAAAGCGGCAATCAGCATGCGGCTTTGTACTAGAGGTTACCGTGTCGTCCTTCGCGCTTCGCCCTTCGCGCTTCGCCCTTCGCCCTTCGACTCCGGCGCTTCGCGCCTCCGCTCAGGATGACACGAAACGGCCTCCGCTCAGGATGACACGGCGATGACTAAGACGCCGCGACCACCGGTTCGGCAGTCGCGAACGTCAATTCGGCGCGGTTGGAGTCGAAGCCGACGTTGACGGTGTCGCCGTCTTTGATCTCGCCGGCGAGAATTTTGCGTCCAATCGGCGTTTCCAGCTCTTTTTGAATCGTGCGCTTGAGCGGTCGCGCGCCGTAATGGGGATCGTAGCCGACTTTTACGATATGACGTTTGGCCGCATCGTCAAGAGCGAGCGCGATCCGCCGCTCTGCAAGGCGCTGGCGCAGCCGTTGCAGCTGCAGATCGACGATCTTCATCAGCTCCTCTTCATCGAGCGCGTGGAAGACGATGATCTCGTCGACCCGGTTGAGGAACTCCGGCCGGAAGTGCTGGCGCAACTCGTCCAGCACGGTCGCGCGCATCACCGCATAGTCGGCGCCGTCGAACGAGCCTTTGTAATCGAGAATGCGATGGCTGCCGATGTTCGACGTCATAATGACGATCGTGTTTTTGAAATCGACGGTGTGGCCCTGACCGTCGGTGAGCCGGCCGTCGTCGAGAATCTGCAGAAAGACGTTAAAGACGTCGGGATGTGCTTTCTCGACTTCATCAAAGAGAATTACCGAGTAAGGCCGTCGGCGCACCGCTTCGGTAAGCTGACCGCCCTCTTCGAACCCCACGTATCCCGGCGGCGCCCCAATGAGCCGCGCGACGGTATGGCGCTCTTGGTACTCCGACATGTCGATGCGTATGAGAGCGCGCTCGTCGTCGAAGAGATATTCGGCCAGCGCCCGCGCGAGCTCGGTCTTGCCGACGCCGGTGGGACCGAGGAATATGAACGATCCGATCGGACGGTTGGGATCGGCAAGCCCCGAGCGCGAGCGCAAAACCGCCTCCGCCACCGCGTCCACTGCCTCGTTCTGACCGATGACGCGCCGATGCAGCTCATCCTCGAGATGAAGCAGCTTGGCCTTCTCGCCTTCGAGCAGCTTCGTTACCGGAATTCCCGTCCAGCGTGAGATTACCCCGGCGATGTCGTCCTCGTCGACCTCTTCTTTCGAGAGCCGCGCGCCGTCTTTGCGCGCGAGGCGTTCCTGTTCGCTCTCGAGCTCTTTTTGGAGCTTCGGCAACGTACCATAACGCAGCTCGGCGACCCGGTTGAGATCGTACTGCCGCTCGGCCTGTTCGATCTGCACCTTCGTCTGTTCGATTTGGTCTCGAATCGAGCGCAGCTTAATCGCCGCGTTTTTCTCCGCGTCCCACTGCACGCGCAATCGGGCCTGGTCTTCGCGCAGAGTCGCTAGCTCTTTCTCGAGCTGTTCGAGCCGGCGCCGGCTCGCCGCGTCGTTCTCTTTGCGAAGCGCTTCGCGTTCGATCTCGAGCTGTAAGACGCGGCGAGAGGCTTCGTCGAGCTCCTGCGGCATCGAGTCTATTTCGGTGCGCAGCTTTGCCGCGGCTTCGTCCACCAAGTCGATCGCCTTGTCGGGTAAGAAGCGGTCGGTGATGTAACGATTGCTCATGATCGCCGCGGCTACGAGCGCGGCATCCTTGATGCGCACGCCATGATGCGCCTCGTATTTTTCCTTGAGGCCGCGCAGGATCGAGATCGTATCCTCGACGCTGGGCTGATCGATCATCACGGGCGCAAACCGTCGCTCGAGCGCTGCATCCTTTTCGATATACTTACGGTATTCGTCGAGGGTCGTCGCTCCGATCATATGCAGCTCGCCGCGCGCGAGCATCGGTTTGAGCAAGTTGCCGGCGTCCATGGCGCCTTCGGCCTTTCCGGCGCCGACGACCGTGTGGAGCTCGTCGACGAAGAGTATGATTTGGCCGTCGGACGAGGCCACGTCCTTGAGCACGGCTTTGAGCCGCTCTTCGAACTCTCCGCGGTACTTCGCGCCGGCGATGAGCGCGCCCATATCGAGCGAGACGATCCGTTTGCTCTTTAAGCCTTCCGGAACGTCGCCGCGAACGATGCGCTGCGCCAGTCCTTCGACGATCGCCGTCTTGCCGACGCCCGGATCGCCGATCAGAACGGGGTTGTTCTTCGTGCGCCGTGAAAGCACTTGAACGATGCGGCGAATTTCTTCGTCGCGTCCAATTACCGGATCGAGCTTCCCGCGTTCGGCCTCCAGCGTCAGATCGCGGCCGTACCGCTCGAGCGATTTGTAGGTGCCTTCCGGATCCTTCGTCGTGACGCGCTGATTGCCGCGAACGTCGCGAAGGGCCGCAAGCAACTTGTCCTTCGTCAAGCCGGCGTCGCGGAAGAGACGCCCGATCGCTCCCGACGCCTGCGCCATCGCGAGCAGCACGTGCTCGACGGACGTATAGTCGTCTTGTAAAGCCTTGGCTTCGTTCTCGGCAACGCTCATGATTCGCGCCAGCTCGGGCGAAAGCGTAACCTGGGCGGAGTCGGCGCTCGCGCCGGTCAGCCGCGGTAAACGCCGGATCGCATCGTCGACGAGTCGTGCGAACGCCTTTGGATCGGCGCCCGCTTTCTCAATGATGTCGGGCGCAATTCCACGCTCTTGGTCGAGCAGCGCCGCAAGCATGTGCTCCGGCGCCGTTTGCGTGTTGTGCTCGTGCAGTGCGCGTGCATAGGCGGCGTTGAGCCCGTCGGCGACCCGCTCCGTCATCTTTTCTACATTCATTGTCCAACCATGATACAGCGGCGCCGAAGCGATAGTTGCAGGAGGGTCCTTTACCCGAAGGAACGCACCGTACCCCGCCCTAAGGCGGAACAATGCTCGAAATCGCTAACGGCGCCGTTCGAGCGTACCACTTGTTCGACGTCGCCGACACGATCGATTTAGCGAAAATGAGCGCGCTCGGCGGCGACACTCGAGCTCCCGCCGCGCTTCCACTTCGAAGCGACGCGCCGCCCTATTTGCAGTTCCCGGCACCGCCGCTGGTCGCGAACCTTTCCGAGGCAGAGTTCGACGGCTTGCGCGCCGGCGTCCGGGTGAAATTCTACGATTACGGTGTGATCTCGCTGCGGCTGAGCTTTCCGGCCGCCGGCTCGTGGAACGATCTCGTCGCGCTCACCGAACGCGCCCGCAGCGACGAACGGATCGCGCAAGTTGCGCACTCGACCGTGATGCGAATCTGTGAGGAGCACTCGGCCGCGTTCGACGAGCGTCATCCCGCCCTGATCGAAGATTACCTCATCGTCGAAATCGAGCGCTTTAGCGCTGCGCTCGCCGGCGACGCGTTGCTCCACGAGCACTCGTCAGCGCTTGCGAGTCTTCTGCTCGGCGAGCGCAGAGCGCTCTCCGCGACCGAGACGGGCGAGGCGCTGCGAGCGCGATTTGCGTATCACGAAGATGACCTCACGATCGTTCAGTGGGATACGGCGATCGTTTACGACCGCGGCGAAAGCGCGCGCGCGATCGAAGAGATCCTAGAGTTCGCGAACTCGCAGCTGCTGGAGCTGCGCACGTACGACGCGCTTTTGGATCGCGAGCTCGACGCGATTTACAAGATGCAGCCCGGCGAACCGTCGCGATCGCTGCGCGGCCGGCGCGAAGCCGAGCGGGCCGCGACCCTGCGGTATCTCATCGTCGACGTGCTCGAGCTCACGGATCGCTCGAGCAACGCCCTCAAAGTACTCGGCGATGCGTACTACGCTCGCATCTATCGTGCGGCGTCGGCGCGGCTCGGTCTAGCCGACTGGCAGCGTCAGATCGACACGAAGCTCGCCAGCGTCGGCGAGATCTACCGGTTCTTCAGCGACGAAGCACGCAGCCGGCGCGACGAATTCCTGGAGCTGATCATCGTCGTGCTCGTCGCGTTCGAAGTCGTGATCGGTATTCTGACGTTGCTTCACCTCTAGTGTCGTGACCGCATTCGATTATCTCAGCGTCCTTCTGTCGATCGTACTGGGCTTGGCGATCGCCAACGTCTTGACCCGGCTTGCGGCGGTCGTGGCGGCTCGCGAGCGCGTCGATTTCTACTGGCCGCCGCTTGCGTGGGCGATCTGGGTCTTCTTCATTTCCGTGCAGCACTGGTGGGCCCAGTGGGGCGAACGCCATACGCCGACATGGAGCTTTGGAGCGTTCTGGCTCGAGCTGCTCGTGCCGGTCGATCTCTTTTTGCTCTCGGCGCTCGTTCTGCCGGCGGGTGAGGAGACGCGGCTCGACCTCGGCGAGTGGTACTTTCGCAATCGCGCGTGGTTCTATGGGGTGATGTTTTTCTTGCCGGTGTTAAGCCTAGCGGAGGAGTTTGCAAGAACGGGCCGCATCTCGTCGTCGCTCAACTTCGCGTTCTTGATCGCGTTCGACGTCGTGATACTCATCGCGTACGTTCTCAAATCGCGCCGCGCCCAGGAGTGGATCACCGCGCAAGCAATGATTCTGACGGTAGCCTACGTTCTGCTGCTGTTCTTGCAAATGCCGAGCTAGCGAAATGAAACCGGGCAGCCCAGGCTGCCCGGTTCCGTCTAACGATTGATTTCCCGTGCCCTCACCCAACCTTATGCGTGGGTAAGCAAAGCAGTGCAGGCGACTGTACGCTGACTTGGCCTTTTTGGAACTGATTGTAAAAGGTTCGGGTTTGGTTGGGGTTTGGACCCTGGATCTGATAACAAGTGAGGTGATCGGCGGGTGGCGGAACATGCATATTGGGACCGCTTATCACCGTCTTCGTTACGGGCGTGCAGAAGAGCTCGGGTTGACCGACGCCCGTGGTGTACGACTGAAACTGATCTTTGAGATTAACCTGTGCGCCGCTGAATTTCGGCAACACCGCGTTGTAGCACTCAAAGTGCGAAAAAGTCGTGGCCTGAGGCATAAAAGCGGCAGCGGCCGGAGTCGACGCAGTAGTAAGCCGCCCAAGCACGAATGCCACGAGAACGACGGCGACAACGATCGCCGTACGGAAAACACGCATACTGAACCTCCTTGGCTTCGCGCGGCGGAAAACGCCGCGCATTGAAGGTCAACCAAGTATACGCCTGCCAATCAGGCGTGGCAAGGGTACTAAGTTACTTAAGCACGCTTAATCGAGCGAACTGCAGGGCATCGCAGAGGTTGTCGTCGCGGTCGAGATAGTATGCGCGCAGGCGGCCCTCGAGCTCGAATCCGCACTTCTCGAGCACGCGAGCCGAAGCGACGTTTGGAGCGAAGACGCGCGCTTCCAGCCGGCGTAGCCCGCTTCGCAAAGCGCTATCGGAAAGCAGGCGCGCAGCGTCGGTTGCGATGCCGCGGCCCCAATAGGCGCGCCCGAGCCAGTACCCGAAGGCCCCGCCGCCGCTGCGCTCCCCGCTGAATGGCTCGACGCCGATGCCGCCGGCCAAAACGCCATCAACCTCGATGGCAAAGAATCGTCCGCGCGCGCCGGTTGTCGCATGCGCGAGCCAACGCCGCGCATCGGCTTCAGTATACGGATGCGGAAAGGCCCGGGTCATCCAGCGCGCGACCATGAAATCGTCGGCTACTGCGCATATCGCCGCCGCATCGTCGGGCCGGTACGGCCGCAGGCGGCAACTCCGGCCGTCGAGCACGCTGGTCACGCGTTGAGAACCGGCATTCGCTTGCGCAATTTTCGATAGTCGCCGTCGCGAATCGTAACGCCGCGCGAATCAAGCCATTCGAGCAGCGGAAGCGCGTATTTGCGCGAGGTGCCCAACAGGTCGCGAAACTCGGCGGCCGTCATTCGTTCGTGGCCGCTGAAATGCGCTTCGACGCGCGCGCGAATCTGTACGATCTGGCTGTCGCGATAAAGATCGTCGCCGACTTTGACGAAGCTGCCGTTTGCGAGCGTCGTGTCAAAGGCTTTCGAAAGCCCGCTTACATGGGAAAGTTTGACGGCAGAAACCACGCCCGCGAACGGAACGGGTTGAAAGGGACGCAACTCGTCTGCCGGAACGAGCCCATCGAGAAACGCGCGCTGTTCCGGCGTCAACGACGGACGATGATCCACGGACGCATAATATCCGCCGCGATTGATCAGCCGGCCGGCTTCGACGAAATGCGCGGCCACGCGCACGAAAAGCGACTCCGATACGCCGAGTGCCCGCGCCAGCGCAATCGACGTGGCACCCATCGCCCAAGGCTCGCGGTGGTGTACTTCGTCAAGTCTCGCCAACGCATGCGTTAAGAGAGTGCCGGCGGCCGCGGCCTCCATGAACGCCTGCGGCCTCGAAACGCAAATCGCTTCACCGCGCTCGACGAGGCGCTCGGCGGCATCACGCGCTGCGCTCTCGCGGAGATTCGCGGCAAGCGCGATAGCGTGCGGTTCGAGCGCCTCCAGCGGCTTCGCCCGCAAAACGGCCAGCACCGCGCCTTCGCCTCGTGTGAAGCCGCCGTTGGCGGACGGCTGCACGTCGATGCCTTCAATGAATCCGCCGCCGAGCAGCGTCATCGGCGACGGCCTTCGCAGCACGAATCGCAAACCCGGAAAACCCACGACCGGTTCGCGCAAATGAAGCTGCGCACGTAACTCGAGCGCGGCGTCGAGCGCGTCTTCGACGACGAGCGTTCCGAGGGTTTCGGCCGATCCGATATAGGCGCGCACCGGCAGCTTACGGCGCAGCAACCCCGTCGAGCTCTGCAGTGGGACGAAGCGCACCGCAAAGCTGGAACGCGCCCCGAACTCGCGTCCGACGATGGCCTGTCCGCGCGCAATCTCGTGGCGAGCGATGCCCGGCAGGTTGAGCGCGACCCGCGATCCGGCGTTGACATTTTGCAACGTAGATCCGAAGACGCCGATGCTGCGCACGTGCGCCGGTTTGCCACCCGGCTCGAGCAGCAGTGTCTCGCCCGCGGAGATGCTGCCTTGCATAAGGGTTCCGGTCACAATCGTGCCGAGGCCCGCAAGAGCAAAAACGCGATCGATCGGCAGATAGACCGGGGCGTTTGAGTTGCGCGGAGTCAGCGCGGCGAGCTCGCAGTGTAGCGCGGTCTTGAATGCGTCGAGACCTTCGCCGCTCAGCGACGAAACGGGGTAAATCGGCGCGTCGGCAGCGATCGTTCCTTGCAATTGCCGTCGAACTCGGTCGCCGGCGGCGTCGCGCTGCGGCGGATCGATCAGGTCGATCTTCGTAAGCGCCACGAGCACGCGGCGGACGTTGAGAAACTGCAAGATTTGTAGATGCTCGAGCGTTTGCGGCATCACGCCTTCCCCGGCATCGACCGCGAGCAGCAAAAGCTCCATTCCGGCGGCGCCGGCCAGCATATTGTGCAGGAATCGTTCGTGGCCGGGCACGTCGACGATGCCGCCTTCCACGCCATCGTCAAAGCGCAGGTGCGCAAAGCCCAAGTCCAGCGTCATGCCCCGCAGCCGCTCTTCGATCAGCCGGTCGGGGTTGGTGCCGGTGAGCGCGGCGATCAGCGCCGACTTGCCGTGGTCGACATGGCCGGCGGTCCCGACGATATGCACTGTGGCCGATCAGCCTGCCTTCTTCTCGCGAATCCCATAGGCAGCGAGAATCTCGTCGGCGGCGCGAAATCCCGACTCGGCTCCGCCTTCCATGAACCCCTGATACGCGACCGACGTGTGCTCGCCGGCAAAGTGCACGCGGCCTTGCGCGCGCGCTTCGTGACCCGCGATCGTCGTGCACTGCCCCACCAGCCAACACGAATAGCTGGCACGGATATTGGGATCCACTTGTGCGTTTCCGAGCGTGGCTCTACCGTTCCAGCTCGCGGAAACGCCGGGCCAGATTCGATCGAGCTGTTCGAAGAACCGCCGCACGCGCCAGTCGACGGCGCGTGACTGCTCGATCCGAGCATAGGGCATCGGCGGTGTATCGAGCATGGCGGGATCGGACGCTGTAAAGACCTCGATGAGGCCGTCGGCGCCGCGCTGGCCGAGCGAGTAATCCAGCGCGCTTTGCACCGACAACGTCGTCCAAATTTGACCGCTCGTAGCTTCAGGCCACGGATGCTCCGGACGCATCCATGCGCGCCGCTCGAACTGCAAATGCAACTTCGTGTGGTAACCGTAACCGAGATTTTCGATGGCGTTTTCTTTCGCCGAATCGAATCCGGCACCGGAATAATCGAGCGACCGTAATGCAATGAAGGGAATCGCGAGCACGATACGGTCGGCATACACGACGTTCCGCGAGCCGGAACGATCGAACCGCAGCTCGTACGATCCGCCGGCGACTCGCCGCAGCCCGCGCAGCTGCCATCCGAGTCGAACGCTGCCTTCGGGAAGCCAAGCCGCAATTGCTTCCGGAAGCGCTTGGCTCCCGCGTGCGAGGATGTACCGCTGATCGGAGTAGCCCAGCACGTTGAGCCGGTGCGTCCGTTCGTAATCCCGCTGTTGACCCAGTTGCACAACGAGGTTGAGCGCGCTCAGCTCGGTCGTATCGCGACCGTACTCGTTGCGGTACGATTCCGAGATCAGCCGGCCCAGCTGCGAATCGCCACCACCCGGCACGTAGCGGTCGATCCAATCGCGCATGCTCATCGCGTCGAGCATGCGCGCGGTCGGCGTCGCGCTCGCGTAGGTCGTCGTCGCATTGACTCGCCCGAGCTGGTCTTGCAGCACCGGATAAATCTTGGCGAAGTCGCGATCGGCATCGGACATCGCATAATACGAGCCGTCGAGATAGCACGTGTCGCGAGCGCCGGGCGGCCATGCCGCGTGCGTATCGAGCAATGCAAGACCGAATCGCCGCGCGAGCGAGTGGATGTTCGCGTGCGTCGAGTCGATCATCGCGCCGCACCATTCGGTGTGCTGGCCATTGTCCCAATAGCTCCGCTCCGAATGCATGCGCCCGCCCACCCGTAACGACGACTCGTAGACGACTGCGTCGATCCCCGCATCGCGCAACCTCATGGCGGTTACCAATCCCGCGATGCCCGCACCGACGATCGCGATCCGTTCGCGTCCGCGCGCCGCAACGCTCCCGCGCGCGACGAACTCCGGCAGCACGACGACACCCAATGCGGCCGCGCTGCTCCGGACGAAATCTCGGCGAATCACGTTCTTCGGCTACGCGCCTGCGGCGCGGAGCCTGTCCTGAGCGGAGTCGAAGGGCTCAGGATGACACC
>JAFAHB010000292.1 GCA_019237435.1 Vulcanimicrobiota bacterium | reverse complement strand
GTAACGGCGGTTTAACGATCGGTCGCAGCGTAACGGCCGCGTGCGGCGTCGGGATCGGCTCCGGCGCCGTGGTCCGCACCGGCGCTGGCCTCGGCGTCTGACGCAGCGCGACAGTCAGCACACGCACGTTCGAAATGCTCTCCTGCTGCGACGGATTATTGCCAAGCTGGTGTGGAACGATGCCCGCGACGACTTCGTGCAACGCGATCGAGATTGCAAACGCGAGCACCAATCGGCGCAGATTCGAGCCCCCAAAGAAAACGCCGAGCCCTCCGCGTGGTTGAGGCTCGGCGTTCGAACGGCGATTCCTACTCAGGGTTCGTTTTGTATGTCTGCGCGTACCACTGGTTTACTTGATCGGCCGTCGGATAGTAGCCGTACTTGTGGTAATACCAGTCGCGGTAGGCGTCTTGCCGGCGCTCGACTTCCTGTTGTTCTGCGCGTTTCTCGCGAACTTTATGGTTGTGGTTGACGACCAGCGGAACCGACGCCGCGGCCGCGGCGGTCGATATGATGATCGTGTTGGTGGTGCCCACGCCGCCGGCCAGCGCAGGCGCGGCGAGGCTCGCGGCAAGCGCTGCGGTCGTTGCGGCAGCTACGGCTTGCGGATGCTTCATGTCCGTCCTTTCTGCAGGCCATTCGACCCCCCGGCTCCAACCCGGACGATCGTGGAGATCGAAGCCTTAATTCGACCAATCCCGGATTTTCCGATTCCCGGGATCCTTTTCCGTGACATTACCCCGTTGCTGAAAGATAAGCAAGGCTTTCGGGCCGCAATCGACCTTTTCGTGCGGCGGTTTGAAGGGCGCAACATCGAGCACGTCGTCGCGATCGAGTCGCGCGGGTATATTTTCGGCGCCCCCGTCGCGTATGCGATTGGAGCGGGTTTTATCCCGGTGCGCAAGCCGGGAAAACTGCCGTACCAACGGCTCAGTGAAGAGTACGCGCTGGAGTACGGCACCAACTCGCTCGAGATTCACGCGGATGCGCTGCGTTCCGGAGAACGCGTTATCGTCGTTGACGATCTGCTTGCAACCGGCGGTACCGCCGCCGCGACGGGGCGTTTGCTCGAGCGGCTCGGCGCGCACGTTGAGGCATACGCATTCTTGGCGGAGCTGACGGCGCTGCAGGGCCGTGCGAAGCTCGCCGGCGCGGAGGTCGTTTCGTTCGTTGAGTACTAGGAGCCTTAGCCGCGCGGCTCTCGCGGCCGGGCTCTCGGGGCTGCTCGCCGGTGCGCTAATTGCGCGCCCCGTCCCCGGTGGGGCGCGGCCGCACTCGCCGACCCCTTCGCCCTCGCCCACTCCGGTCGCCGATCCCGCGATAACGCTGATCGCGCGCCAGCAGTTCGTCCAGTGGCAGGCGGGCGTGGTCAACAAAAAGCTCTATGTGCCGGAAGTCGTTCCGAAGCTCACCGATGCAAAAATTACCGAAACGTCGCACCTCTTGGCGCAATTGGGCGCACTGACCGAAACGGTTTATATCGGGCGCTGGATCAACCCGGAGTTCCCGCCGGACGTGCGAGGCTACATCTACCAGATGCGATGTCTCTCCGGCAACGTCTACGAGTGGCTGTCGATCGACGGCCAAGGCAAGCTGGACGTCTTCTTCAAGAGCCGGCTCGACATCGAGAACGTGACCCCTGCTCCGTCCGCTTCGCCGCCCGCGCTATAATGGGCGGATAACGATGACCGTCACCGACCTGATTGAGCGCGTTCGCCGCTACGATCCCTCCGCGGACCCGGAGTGGCTAACGCGCGTTTATTCGCTTGCCGATGCCGCGCACCAAGGCCAGCGGCGGGCGTCGGGCGGCTCGTACATCGAGCACCCGTTGGCCGTTGCGGGAATCTTGGCGGAGCTCGAAGTCGATCCGCAGACGATCGCGGCCGCCCTGCTTCACGACGTCGTCGAGGACACGTCGGTGACCAGCGAGGAGGTTTCACAGCAGTTCGGCGACGAGGTCGCGCGCCTGGTCGAAGGCGTGACCAAACTGACGCGCATTCCCTATCAATCGAAGGAAGACGCGCAAGTCGAGAACTTGCGCAAGATGTTCTTGGCGATGGCCAAAGACATCCGCGTCATCATCATCAAGCTTGCCGATCGTCTTCATAACATGCGGACGTTGGCGAGCCTGCCGCCGGCCAAACAGCAAGCAATTGCGCGCGAGACGCTCGACATCTACGCCCCGATCGCGCATCGCCTTGGAATCTGGAAGATCAAGTGG
>JAFAHB010000262.1 GCA_019237435.1 Vulcanimicrobiota bacterium | reverse complement strand
ACGATCTCACCGGCTCGTTTGCTCATGCTCACCTGCTCGCGGCCGCGCATCAGCGTTACTTGTTGAACGATGGCGACGTCCAATCGGTCGGGATAGCCGAGAGCCGATGCCATGCCTTTGAGACGGTCAATGTAGCCGTGATGATCGGGTCCGAGAATGTCGACGACGCGATCGCTGCCCTTGAGCTTCTGATAATGGTACGCGACGTCCATGCAGAAATATGTCGGGCGGCCGTCGCTGCGCAGCAGTACGCGATCTTTGTCGTCGCCGAACTCCGTCGCTCGAAAGAAGAGCGCGCCGTCGCTCTCGTACGTCAAGCCCAGTCCGCGCAGCCGCTCGATGCCCTCTTTGACTTTGCCGCTCTCGTGCAGCTCGGCTTCGCTCTGCCAGCGATCGTACTCCACGCCGAAGCGCCGTGCGGTTTGCTGTTGCTGCGCCACGAGCTCGTCACGGCTAACTTTTGAAAAGTAGGGCAGCCAGTCGTTCTGCGCTGCGCCGACCCATCGATCGCCGTCGTCCTCGGCGATGCGCCGCGCGATCGGGATCAGATATTCGCCGGGATATCCGTCGTCGGGGAACGGATACTCCGGATCGTAGAGGCGGCGATAACGCGCGTAAACGGATCTACCGAGGGCGTCGAGCTGGCCGCCCGCGTCGTTGATGATCCACTCGACGAAAACGTCGTAACCGCAAAAACGCATGGCGTTCGTCAGGGTCGCGCCGATCGACATCGAGCGGCCCTGCACGACGACCAGCGGCCCCGTCGGATTCGCGCTTCCGAACTCCAGCGACACGCGACGGCCGTTACGCGGCCTTTCGCCGAACCGGTCTCCCTCGCGCAAAATGCGCGCGATCACCGCCTGCCAAACCGACGGCGCGATCCGCAGATTGACGAAACCCGCCACCGCTTCGATATGACTAAAACTGGTCTTGAGCTGCGGCGCCGCGCGATCGAGCTCGTCGACGAGTTCGGCGGCGACCTGTTGCGGCGACCGGCGCGCGTTCTTTGCTAGCGTGAACGCGACATTGGTTGCGAAATCGCCGAACTCCGAACGGCGTGGTGCTTCAAACGTGACGGCCGCCGACGGCATCGCGTACTTTTCGGCGACGAGCTCCGCCGCGGCGCGAGCAAAAGCGCTGAGCGCTTCGTCGAGCGGCAGTGCCTCGGCGGTCGTTTCGTTCATCGAGACGGCTCTTCGCCACGCGATGGAGCCGCGACCCGCGCATAACGGGATCCGCCTTGCGATTCGACCGCTCCATCCAACTCGAGCACGGCGAGCGTCGAAAGCGCAACCGATGGAACGACACCGCTCGCCGCGACGATTTCGTCGAACTCAGCAGCACCGGCATCGAGCGCTGCGAGCAACGCGCGTGCGATCGGGTCGCGAGTGCCGGCCGGCGGAACGGGCGACGCAATCAGCGCCATGCGCCCGAGCGCCTCGAGCACGTCCGCCGCGCTGCGCGCTAAGGTCGCCCCATCGCGAATGAGAGCCAAACATCCCTGGACGTGTTTGCGATCGACGTCTCCGGGAACCGCGAGAACGGGGACGCGTCCTGCGGCCCAGCCCGCAGTATTCAATGCCCCGCTTCGCGACGGAGCCTCGATGATGACCACCGCATCGGCAAGCGCCGCGACGATACCGTTGCGCGCAAGAAACTGCGAAGGAAAGACGACGTGATCGGGCGGGTAGGGGGAGAGCACCGCCCCGCCGGCCGCGATCATGCGCTCGGCGAGTCCCCGGTTGGCACGCGGGAAGAAGTGCCGGTGGCCGCCGCCTAGGATGCCGATCGTGGGGGCGCCGGCGTCGAGAGCGCCTTCGTGAGCGGCGCGATCGATGCCGAGCGCCAGCCCCGAAACGATGCAGCAGCCGGCGCGACCCAAATCGGCTGCAAACGCGCGAGCCAGCCGGCGGCCGTAAGGCGTCGCGGCGCGGGTCCCGACGATGGCAATACAAGGGACCGCCAGTCCGCTCAGATCGCCGGTGCACCAAAGCCCCTCGACGGTCGCCGGAAAGCCTCGGCCCACGCGCGCCGCGTCGATGCGCCGGCTCGAAACAAAGATCGGCTCCCACATCGGCTCTCCCATCACGTCCCGCCTGGCGGGGCGCTAGAAGCGGCAGCGGCGGGGGAGAATCGGAGACGGCCCTGAATAGGCAGGCCGCAAACGGAGGTACGGGAGTTGGCAGCAGAAGCGTATTGCGTCAAGTGTAAGGCGAAACGCGAGATCAAGGACGCGGTCCAGATTCAAATGAAAAACGGTCGTCCCGCCGTGGAAGGCAAGTGTCCCGTCTGCGGAACCAAGATGTTCAAAATCGGCGCCGCCTAGAAAGCAGCGCGGGCCGCGGCGGAAGGTCCCGACGCCTCGATGCGTTGGGACTTTTTGCGTTACCTACGGATAGTGACGTATAATACGTGCACCCACAAGATATGCCGTGGGGGAGACTTACCGCTGACTTGCCCGACCTGTCGCAAGAGTGAAACGCGCGTCGTCGATTCACGCGACGACGAGACCGTCGTTCGACGCCGGCGCGAGTGCCTCGATCCGCGGTGCAAGCATCGCTTTACGACGTACGAGCGAATGGAAGTCCCGCGCCTCTTCGTTGTCAAGAAAGACAGTCGTCGCGAGCAGTACAGTCGCGACAAAATCCTCGCCGGCCTACGCAAAGCCTGCGAAAAGCGGCCGATCTCGGAAAGCCGGATGGAAGCGGTCGCCGCCGACTTGGAGCGCGAGCTCTTCGCGCGGGGAGAGAGCGAAGTCTCCTCGGCGCTGGTCGGTGAAAAACTGATGGAGGCATTGCGCGCGCTCGATCCCGTCGCGTACATTCGTTTTGCGAGCGTCTATCGGTCTTTCCGCGACATCGAGAGTTTTCGAAAAGAACTCGCCCAGCTATAGATCTGCGCCGTCAAAATGAATGAGGTCCGCGTCGCACTGCGCCGCTTGCCCCAAGGCGAGGGATTGCCCGTTCCGCAATACAAGAGCGAGCACGCCGCCGGCGCCGATCTCTGCGCGGCGGTACGAGAGCAGCTCACGCTGCTGCCCGGTGCGCGGGCGCTGGTGCCAACGGGCTTTTCGATCGCGCTGCCGCCCGGATACGAAGCGCAAATTCGCCCGCGCAGCGGGCTGGCAATTCGCAACGGCGTCACGTGCCTCAACGCGCCGGGAACGATCGACGCCGACTATCGCGGCGAACTGCAAGTCGTGCTGGCGAACTTCGGCACCCAACCGTTCGTCGTTCGCCGTGGAGATCGCATCGCGCAAATGATCGTCGCGCCTGTCGCGCGCGCGAGCTTCGATCTCGTTGACGAGCTTCCGCCCACGGTTCGCAGCGACGGCGGCTTTGGTTCGACCGGCGTTTCGGCATGAACGTCTACATCGTTGGGAAGGGCGCGGTCGGCACGTATTTGGGCGATCTGCTGCGCGCCGCCGGCGTCGACGTCGCGTACGCGCCGCGTGCCGTGGACGAGGTCCGCCCGTACGACGCGGACGTCGCTATCGTCGCCACCAAGTCGTACGATACCGACGGCGCGATCGAGACATTGCGTGCGGCAATTGCGTATCCGCAGAAGTGCGTCTTCGTTTCGCCGTAGAACGGCGTTGGCAACGAAGAACGGCTCGCGGCGGCATTCGGTAGCGATAACGTCGTCGCCGCCGCGCTGACGACTCCGGTCGACCGCGATCGCGACGGAAACGCCCGGCCGGCCAAAGAAGGCGGCTTGGCGATCGCGCCGATCGGCGCAAACGCCTACAACTGGCTAGCCGCAACCTTCGCCGGAACGGGACTGGCGGTAAAAGTCGTGGAGGATTGGCGGGCCCTCAAGTGGAGCAAGCTCGCCCTCAACGTCGTCGCGAACGCGAGCTGCGCTATCCTCAACG
>JAFAHB010000133.1 GCA_019237435.1 Vulcanimicrobiota bacterium | reverse complement strand
CCGCTGCGGCAGCACGCCCGCGTAAAAATCTTCAAAGGCAAAGCCGAAGAAGAGCGAGAGGCCCAGCAGCAAACCGAACCGCTCGGCGGCGACGCCCGCGAACGTCGGCGTCATTGATGCTTGGATAAGCTTCGGGTGGCTCGCCCTCCTGCACGCGGCGCTTCGCTCGGGGGAAGCAGAGGCGTCCGCCCAAAACCATCGCTCGAAAACCGTGCGCGCGATCGTCCTAGCGAAGCCGGCACCGATCGAGGCGGAGCCGCTGCGCCTCATAGAAAAGCCCGTGCCCGTTCCGGGGCCGCGCGAGGTATTGGTACGCGTCACAGCCTGCGGCGTCTGCCGAACCGACTTGCACGTCGCCGAAGGCGACCTGCCGCCGAAGCATCCGCAGATCGTTCCGGGTCACGAGGTCGCCGGCGTGGTCGAAGAAACCGGCGAGCAAAGCGCCCGATTCAAACGCGGGGATAGGGTCGGCATCGCGTGGCTGCGAGAGACCGACGGCGTCTGCAAGTACTGCCGCAGCGGCCGCGAGAACCTTTGCCCAAACGCGCGCTTCACGGGATGGGATCACGACGGCGGCTATGCGGAGTACGCGGTGGTATCGGAAGACTATGCATATGCGTTGCCGGCCGCGATCGGCGACGCACGTTGCGCGCCGCTGCTTTGCGCCGGAATCATCGGTTTTCGTGCGATCAAACGCGCGGGCGTCGTGCCCGGCGCGACCGTTGGCCTGTACGGATTCGGCGGCTCCGCGCACCTTGCGATTCAAGTGCTCAAGCATTGGAACTGCCGGGTCTTCGTGATGAGCCGCGGCGGCATTCATCGCGAGCTGGCGCAGGAGCTCGGGGCCGATTGGATCGGCGATGCCGCGCAAAAGCCGCCGGCTCCGCTCGATGCGGCAATCCTCTTTGCGCCCGCAGGCGATCTCGTGCCGCCGGCGCTTCAAGCACTCGACCGCGGCGGAATCCTCGCCGTCGCCGGAATCTATCTGTCGCCGATTCCGGCGCTGGAGTACGAGCGCGATCTCTTCTACGAGCGCGAGCTGCGCAGCGTCACTGCAAATACTCGCGCGGACGGTGAGGAGTTTTTGAAAATCGCGGCCGAGATTCCGATCAAGACATTCACGGTCGGAATGCACCTCGAGGAGGCCAATCGCGCGCTGACGATGCTCAAGCATGACGAGTTGCGCGGCGCCGCCGTGCTGCACGTCAGGTAGTCTGCGTACCGCACGGGTGCGCGACGGCGCAAGCGAGAAGCTCACGGCGTGCGTTGTTTGGCATTTGGTTTGTCCGCATCCATTACGATCCTGACCGCCTGTGCGGGCTCGCAACCGACGGTGCCGTCCGTCTTCGAAAGCCCCGTTATACGCGGCAGCATCTCGCACGATGCCTCCTGGATGCGCGCCGGCGCGAAGAGCATCAAGCTACTGCTCTACGTCTCTGACTTTCAGGCCGGACGCGTCTACGTCAGCGATTATGCGACGGGCGACCTCCAGGGGATCCTCGCCGGCTTCAACGAGCCGGCCGGACTGTGTGTCGATGCGGGCGGCGACGTGTGGATCGCGCAAGCCGACGGAGAAGCAGTCGTCGAATACGCTCACGGCGGAACGCGGCCGATCAAGACGTTGAACACGAGCGGGCGCGCGTTTGGGTGCTCGGTGGCTCCGAACGGAGACCTCGCGGTCGCGAACTTCGACGTTGGGAGCTCGCCGGGAAGCGTGCAGGTGTTCAAGCATGCATCGGGCACGCCGCAACAGTACACGTGTCCGGGTCGGGGTTATTACTACCCGCCGGGCTACGACATCGAGGGAAACCTCTACGTTGAAGCGTTGGATAACTTGCGTCTCGCGGACGTCGGCGTCTGCATGCTCGCGTCCAACGGAAATTCGATGAAATCGGTCAACGTGAACGTGACGATCAATTCCGGAGGCAGCGTCATGTGGGACGGTAGGCACATCACGCTTACCGACGTCGATTACGACAAAATGTGGACGACCGCCGTTTACCGGGCGAGGGAGTCGGCCGGCGGCGACCTGACCGTCATCGGCACCACGCAGCTCACCGCGAATCATGGCAACACCGCCGTCGTGCAACAGCCGTTTCTCATAGGGAAGGAAAACCCGCCG
>JAFAHB010000131.1 GCA_019237435.1 Vulcanimicrobiota bacterium | reverse complement strand
CCGCCGCGCGGTCGTCGTAACGCTCGAAGATCCGGCCGTCATGCAAGACCAGAAAAGGCAGCGTGAAGGGGCCGACGCGGCGGTAGTCGCGGTACTCGAACGTTTCGGTCCCGCCCAATTCGCGGGCGGCGCGTATCAACGCGGTTTGCGGGTCCACGAAGAGCCGCAGCGGCACCGCGTTGACCTCGCCCACGGCGATCGTCCGATAGAGTTTCCCATCGAGAGTTCCGGTGCCGGCGTCGCCGATGCGGCCGCCGTGAGTGCGAAACGATGGCGAGAGAAACTCCAGCGACGCCGCGACGCGCAGCGAGCGCAGAAACGGTTGCGGCTCGAGCGACGGCGCAAGCGCCGTGCCGTTCATATCGATCGAGTAAAGATGCGCGCCGTCGAAATACGAACCGTTGCAGAGCTCGCCCGTGCAACGACGCACGACGATGCGCAACCCTTCGCTATCGCTCGATGCGACGCTCTGATGGCCGCTGAGGCTCACCCTGGAAACCGAGACGATGTGGGCTTGCCAGATTGGGCCGGCTGCCGCGCTCATTCGCCCGAGCAGCGCGGTCAAGGCATTGTCGCCGTGGTTCGCACCGACCGTGCCCAGCACAATCGCGCAGAGCAATCCGGTACGCGCGGCGAACCCCATGAACGATGGACTTCGAGTTGCTCGACGGCTATCTTCTCAACGGAGCGCCTTCGAAAGGCGAAGTCGTTGCCGAGCTGTTGCAAAAGCGGCCCGACGTCGAAGGCGCGCCGCCTTTTTACGAAGGGATGCAGCGGCTTGGCGCGCGGACGCCGGATCTCGCGTTGATCGCGTTGCGGCTGGTTCTTGCGGGCAAGAAAGCCGACGACGCCACCGTTGCGCGATTGCGCGACGTCGTTGCGCGCGCGCGTTCGGGCGATGCAGCCGCCCGCGAGGAGTACCGTGCTATCGGCGGTTGATCTCATCTTCGACTACGCCGGGCATTCACGGCGCGCGCTCGACCGGGTCTCGGTCGACGTCAAGGACGGAATGACGCTTGCGGTCGTCGGTCCATCCGGCGCCGGGAAAACGACGCTCTTACGCGTTATCGCGGGTCTGTTGCGACCGCAAAGCGGCGACGTCCGTATCGGCGGCAGCTCGGTGCTCCAACGGGCTCCGCAAGATCGGCGGATTGCCCTCGTCGCCCAGGACGATGCGCTCTTTGCGAACATGAGCGTGCGTGAGAATCTGCGCTTCGCATTGCGTGACCGGCAGAACGGCAACGGACGCATTCGCACCACGGCCGCCACGGTTCACGTCGAAGAGCACCTCGACCGAAGACCGCGCGAGCTTTCCGGCGGCGAGCGTCAGCGCGTCTCGATCGCACGGGCGCTGCTCTCGGATCCTTTGGCGCTGCTGCTCGACGAACCGCTCGCCCATCTCGATCCGTCGCTGCGCCGCTCCGTTCGCGACGAAGTGCTTGGCGTGCGCCAGCGCTTTCGCGGACCGATCCTCTACGTAACGCACGACCACGTCGAAGCTATGACCATCGGCGATCGGCTTGCGGTGCTGGTTGACGGCCGCATCGAGGACTCGGGCGACCCGCAGCGCGTCTTCGATTCGCCGCGCTCGGTCACGGTCGCGCGTTTCCTAGGAGAACGGCCGATGAATCTCTTCGAGCATGATGGCGTGATCCTGGGGATTCGGCCCGAATGCATTACGCTCTCTGCGACGGGTGCATTGAGCGGCCGCGTGGCGCACCGTGAAAACACCGGGCCCGACGCGTATTTGGAAGTGCAGACGGAGCGGGGCCTGCTGGCGGTACGGATTCCCAGCGGCAACGCGCTATGCGCCGGCGACGACGTTACGCTCGATTTGCCGGCGCAATCGCTTCGCCGTTTCGATGCCGCGACGGGCATGGCGCTGGCATGACGATCGGGGAGCTCGCGCGCGGTGTCGTCATGGCCGGCATCGCCGACGCCAGCATCGATGCGAGATTGCCGCGTCTAGCCGGATATCTGCTCTTTGGTGCTTCCGACGCGTCGCTTCCGGCCGTTCGCGCGCTGACCGACACGCTGCGTGCGCGCGACGGCAATCCGCCTCCGTTGATTGCGATCGATCAAGAAGGCGGCGTCGTGATGCGACTTCGCAACGGCGTCGAACCCATGCCGCCGATGATGGCGCTCGGTGCCGCGAACGATTTGGAACTGGCCGGCCGCGCGGGCGACCAGGTTGCATTCGACCTGCGGCGCGCCGGCATTACGCTGGACTTCGCGCCGGTCCTCGACCTTGCGCTCGAGCCGGGGAACACCGTGATCGGCACGCGATCGATCGGCGCCGATCCAAGTCGCGTTGCAGCGCTCGGATCGGTCTTTGCGCGCGGACTGCAGCGCGGCGGCGTTCAGCCATGTTACAAACATTTTCCGGGCCATGGCT
>JAFAHB010000263.1 GCA_019237435.1 Vulcanimicrobiota bacterium | reverse complement strand
AGATTGATCAATTCATTCTACGCTTTGATCGCGAGCCCGACGTGGTGCAGCAAGACCACTTCGATTGGGGATTCCGCTTAACAAACCTCTACGGCGCCGATTACCGGTACACGACGATGCAAGGCGTACTCAGCAATCAGCTGTTGCTACGAAACCAGACCAACGGCTATGACCCGGTTGAATTCTACGCGGTGGGATACTTCCCACATTGGGCACAGGGAACGACGATGCAGGTTGGGCGCTACATTTCGCCGCCCGACATTGAGGCGAACCTAGCGCCTCAGAATTTTTTGTACACCCATTCAATCATGTTCACGTTCGACTGCTACACGCAGATGGGCGCGCTTTTTACGACGATGATGAGTCCATACTGGACGCTCGTCTATGGCGTACACGGCGGCACCGATACCGCGTTATGGGACGGGTCCGCGCACTTCCCTACCTTCCTGCTCTTGGCCCGCTACGTGTCGCACTCCAACCGCAACTCGGTTTTCTTCGGCGTCGATGCGATCAACCCGAGCGGATCGTTCAAGACTTGGACGAAGGGGACGTACTACAGCCAGATCACGCACACGGTCGAGCCCCTCCTCTGGGGTCACGACAACTTACAGCAATTCAATACGACCTGGACGCACGTCTTCAATTCGGGCTTCCAAAATCAGTTTGAGACGTACTACCTCTATGAGATCAACGCGTATGCCGGCGGCACGATCAACAACTATAACGTCGCTACCGGCGGCCCCGTCTATCTCGGAGCGGGAGGCGGCCCCGGCGCTTATCTGCCGGGACTATCAAGTGCGTTGGGGATGGTGGACTACCTTGAAGCGAAGGTCGGACCGCAGACCTTCGCTTCGTTCCGGCTCGATTATCTCAACGATTGGCGTGGTTGGCGTTCCGGCTTCCCGACATCCTACGGCAGCATCACGACCGGCGTAACCTATCACGCCTTCCCGACTGTCGAGCTGCGGCCCGAGGTTCGCTTCGAGAAAGCGTTCCGAGCGGGTATAACGCCGTACGATAACGCGACGAAAAGCTATCAGACCACATTCGGTATGGATGCAATCTTCGACTACGGCAACCCGTAGCTAAATCATGAACGACGCGCCCGCCCCGACGTAGTGCTGCGTCTGTCCGTTCAGCAGGGTCGGCGAGAGGCCGTACTCGGCGTCGAGCTGAACGTGAGGGCCAAGGTCGGCCTCGTAGCTAAAGTCGATGAGGCTCTTTGCACCGATGCCGGGGCCGGACGCACTGTAGTAGACGTACTCCACGTTGAACTCAGATGAGGCCGAGGTCTCCGTCGTGATCACGATGCTTGGGATAAAGGCAAAATACGACTGAGCGGCGCCCGAGGAGTTTAGCCCGGCGAGCGCGTTGAAGCTCATCGTTCCGGCGATGCTGACGATAGGACTCGCGGTATAGCTCCAATTGAAATCGCCGCTGAACTGCGCGTTGCCGGCCGAAAATGCCCGCGACCCCGTGGGGTACGTAATCGCGGCGTTGACGCCGTACAGCCACTGCGGGCTATACCCTAGTTCATATTTGGCGCCCAGGCCGAAGTCGTTCCAACCGCTCAGCTTCGTCCCGGCAACCGACGATTGATTGTCGCTAGGGACGATGACGTCGGCCTCGAGGTGGGGATCGAAAGAGCCGATGCGAAGGAGCGACTGCGGATAGCTGACGGTGACGCCTCCACCGGAACCGGTCGTAACGGTATTCGTATAGCCGTTTTCGAGCAGAGCGTGACCGGTGCGCACCGTGCAGACCGAAGTCGTGACCGTCGGTCTCGTCACGATGGAGATGATCGAGCCGCACGGATCGGGTATCGGAGTGGCGCTTGGAATTGGCGACGGAGATGGCGACGCCGCCGCCAGCAACAGAACCGCAAGTAGCATTGTCCCGGCCTATCATTTTTTGTCGTCCATTTGGATAGTCCAAACGGATCATCCGATTGGCGGATAGCCTCTTTGTACTTGCTGGGCTATTCTGAAATGCGTGGCACTAGAAATCGGAGTCGTTCTGTTGACGATCGTGTGCTTCGTCATATTGGACCTTTACGTCATCGGTTGCGAGAACGTGTAGCAATGGGCTTCGACGATGCCTTGGGCCTGGTGCTTACAATTGCGGGGTTGGCATATCTAGTATTCGCGCTGCTGCGGCCTGAGAAGTTCTAACGATGTCCGCGATCGGGTGGTTGCAGGCTATCGTATTTTTTCTGATCGTCCTGGCGCTCACGAAGCCGCTGGGCTCCTATATGGCGCGCGTCTTCGAAGGCGAGCGCACGTGGCTGAGCCCCGTGCTCGTGCCGGTCGAGAAGTTCATCTACCGGATCTGCGGCGTGCGCGAAACTCACGAGATGACGTGGTACGCGTACGCGCTCTCGATGCTCGCGTTCTCGCTAATCGGCCTAGCTTACTTGTACATCTTGTTGCGGACCCAAAAGTGGCTGCCGTTCAATCCCGCCCACATTGACAATATGGCGCCCGACCTCGCGTGGAACACGGCCGTCAGCTTTACGACGAACACCAACTGGCAGTTCTATTCCGGCGAAACAGCCATGAGTTATCTTTCGCAGATGGCGGGCTTGGCGTGGCATAACTTCGTTTCCGCCGCCGTCGGTATCGCGATCGCGGTGGCAGTCGTGCGCGGATTGGTGCGGACCAGCGTGAAGACGCTCGGGAACTTCTGGGTCGACTTGACGCGCTGCTCGCTCTACGTGTTGCTTCCTATCGCGATCGCCGTCGGGTTGTTTTTGGTCTCGCAAGGCATGCCGCAGAACTTCCAGGCGTACCACAGCGTGAAATCCATCGAAGGCTTTGCGCAGACGATTACCGGCGGACCGATGGCGTCGCAAGAGGTCATCAAAGAGCTCGGCACCAACGGCGGCGGCTTCGTCAACGCGAACTCGGCTTCACCCAACGAAAACCCCACGCCCCTGAGCAATCTGGTCGAAATGCTGCTGATTTTTTCGCTCGGCGCGGGCTTGACGTACATGTATGGAAAGATGGTCAAAGACACGCGGCAAGGTTGGGCGATCTTCACCGCGATGGCGATTCTGTTCTTCGCAGGTTTTGTTGTCGCATATTGGGCTGAATCGGCGGGAAACCCGATCGTTCATCAGCTCGGCGTCGCAGGCGGCAATTTAGAAGGAAAGGAGTGCCGGTTCGGAGTGCCGGCCTCGGCGCTCTTTGCAACGGTGACGACCGATACGTCGTGCGGCGCGGTCAACTCGATGCACGATTCGTTCACTGCGCTCGGCGGTCTCGTTCCGCTCGTCGACATGCAGCTCGGCGAGATTGTGTTTGGCGGCGTCGGGAGCGGCTTGTACGGCATGATCGTTTTCGTCGTTTTGACCGTTTTTATCGCCGGCCTGATGGTCGGTCGAACGCCGGAGTATTTGGGAAAGAAAGTCGAGCGCCGCGAGGTGCAGTTCGCGATTTTAGCCGCATTAGTGACGCCGGTGCTCTGCTTGGTTCCGACGGCTATCGCCGCGATCGTACCGGCCGGCTTGGCAACGCTCGGGAATGGCGGCCCGCATGGATTTTCGGAAATTCTCTACGCGTTCACTTCGACGAACGCAAACAACGGCTCGGCCTTTGCCGGATTGGGCCCGAATCTGTTCTACAACCTGCTCACGGGCGTCAACATGATGTTCGGTCGGTTTGCTGTCGCGGTGCCGGCGCTCGCACTCGCCGGCTCGTTGGCAGGAAAGAAAGCCGTTCCGGAGAGTTCCGGCACGTTTTCCACGCGTTCGCCGATCTTCGTCGGTCTGCTCATCGGCGTGATCGTGATCGTTGGTGCCCTCACGTTCCTTCCGGCCGACTCGCTCGGTCCGATCGTCGAGCACTTGCTGATGTTCCAAGGAAAAACATTTTAATGTTGAGCCAGAGAAGGCTGGAACGCCGCCCCAAGGCGCGTTCGCTCTTCGACCGGGCGATTATTACGCGCGCCGTCTGGGACTCGTTCAAGAAGCTGGATCCGCGCTGGCAGGTGCGCAATCCGGTGATGTTCGTGGTCGAGATCGGATCCGCCGCAACGACGATCTTCTTTTTGCGCGATATTTTGCGGCACACCGGTTCTCCAGGATTCGATTTCGCGATCGCCGCGTGGCTGTGGTTCACGGTTCTTTTCGCGAACTTCGCCGAAGCAGTGGCCGAGGGGCGCGGCAAGGCGCAGGCCGAGACGCTGCGCCGTACCAAATCCGATACCTACGCGCGGCTGTTACGCGACGATGGATCGGAAGAACGCGTCACCAGTACGAGTCTTCGCAAAGGCGATCGTTACGTCGTCGAATCGAACGAGATCGTACCGGCCGACGGCGACGTGCTCGAGGGTGCGGCGACGATCGACGAATCAGCGATCACCGGTGAATCGGCACCCGTGATTCGCGAGTCCGGCGGCGACCGCAGTGCGGTCACCGGCGGCACGCGCGTCCTCTCCGATCGAATCGTGGTGCAAGTCACCGCCGATCCCGGCGAGAGTTTTTTGGACCGCATGATTCGTCTCGTCGAA
>JAFAHB010000155.1 GCA_019237435.1 Vulcanimicrobiota bacterium | reverse complement strand
CATAATCTGGCGAATCGGCCAATGCGTCGATTTCGAAAGATAAACGATCTGCTCGGTGATGTCGTGGTTCGACGGTGGATCGGCGACCTTTAGATCCAAACGGTCGGTTTCTACGCCGCCGACTTTTCCGCCGTCGCTCTGCGTGAGCGTTCCGGGAATGGACTGATAGTCGTCGATGATACCTGGTAGCAAGCCATTCGGGATCGTGACGCCGTGTAGCGAGATGGCGCGCGAATCCTCGACATCAATCTTTACACGGAAGCGGGAAAGAACGCCGCCCAGATGGGCGCTCACTTGGCGGCCGCCAACCCAGACCGCGCCCGAGCCCTTGTCATTACCATCGAGGATCAGGGTCTTAAGATAGTGCGGCTTCATGAACGAATACTGGTAAACGCGATCCTGCGTCTTCGTTCCGTTTGCTTCGAAAGAGTGCAGAATGCACGTGTAATCGTGAACGCCGGCAAACGTCTGGTCGAACGCCGCAATAGCGGGCGCCTTCTTGGCCGCGCTTGCTATAACGCAGCTCATCCCGACAAATACGGCGAACACCGGCAGTAAGCGTATCAAGCGCGTGGCGCCCTCCTTCAAAGCGGTTCTTCTCGCCGGCCCCCGGGGCTGCCCTACCGATCGTCGGCCCTACAGCCCGGCCTCATTCGCTTCTAATTCGTTTTCCTTAGTCACGAAGCTCGCCAAGCCAGCGCAGTGCGCTCAGGCTTGGAAGAAAGCAATATTCTCCGCCTCGCGTGACAACGAATCGCGACAACCCTCTGAGCTGCCGCCGTATCGGCCGGCGCGGTATGTTAAACGCTTCGGGTCCTTCGCCGTCACCGGAAACCGGGTCGCGCTCCTTGTCGTCGCCGAAAAACCCGCCATCGTTCATCCATTCCGATTGGACGAATTCAAACTGCCTTGCGATGTTCGCGCCGACGAAGGCGAACATCAAACCACGATCGGCGCCGTCGTCCTCGAGCACGCCCTCGTGAAGCGGCGGCCCGTAACCGCTCCCACGCCGTATCATGCGATGGATGCGCATAATGCCCGCGATGTCGGAGTCGCGCGGATTCATGCGGCGAATGTGCGAGCCGAGCGGCGTTTTATAGCCGATGGCGTCGTCGGCTTTGAAGAGGAAGTTATTGTTGCGCACCGGATCCGCCCCGATCTCCGGTCGGTCAGCTTCGGGCGATAGGGACAGTGGGGTACCGCTGCGCCAGCGCCCCATCATCTTCGCCGCGATCAACTCTTCGTCTGCTGCATCGGCGGCATTCGCTTTCAGGTACTGACGAAACGCCGCGACGCACTGATGCAGCTTGCGAAAGACGATGTAGCTGCCGTTACGGCCGAGTGCTTCGGGTTGCGGGATCTGCGGGTCGTTGCTCATCTCGTCGGGTTGTCCGAGCACGAACTCGCCGGCTTTGAGCGGGACTTCATTGGGATTGGTGCCGGGAACGCCGCTTCCCTCGATGGCCGGATGGCTGATGCCGTCTTTGAATCCGAACGGCTCTTTTTCGTCCTTGAGCACGTGGCAATCCTGACGCCAGATCGCTTTTACGCCGGGTACTTCCGCAAGTGCGGGCTTCGCGCGATCGAGCGCCGCCTGAACTAGCGCCTCGTCGGTGGACACGGCTGTGATCACGACGTGAACCTCGGAAGTTCCTAGCGGTTTCTCCCAGTGTTCGGGACTGCTCTGGCCGACGTCGCGCAGCAGTTTCGCGCGCGCCGCCATGCCCTGGACAAACGGGGTGGGAAACGTATCGAGCGATGCCGCCGGAACGCCGAGCGCGCGAAGCCCTTGAAACGTGAGTGCCGCACTGACCCACGTATCCCGCGTGGGACTCTCCGGATTAGCTGCCGATGCTACGGCATTGCCTAGGCGACGCATGAGCTCGCGCCCCGCTTTGCGGTCGTCGATTCGCAAGATGATGTACGTCGCGGCAAATGGAGAAGGCCGCGGCCGCAGTACGCCGCTTTGAATGTCATCAAGCTCGAGAACCGGCATATCTTGCTATTTCGTGGCGAGGTTCTTCCAGAAGTTGGTAAGGCTTTCGTCACCGCCGA
>JAFAHB010000143.1 GCA_019237435.1 Vulcanimicrobiota bacterium | reverse complement strand
GCAGCCCGGCAGAAGCTCCGCATACAGCTCTGCGGCTCGCTCGAGACTGGTTGCGCCGGCCGCAGCCTCCTCGAATTCGGTAACGTCCACTCGCACCGCAACAGCCGGATTCCAGCGCACCGTATGAGCATCGGCGATCAGCCACGGTATGCCCGAGACCGGCAAGATTTCGCGCAAGTAATGCAGATGGCGCCGCAGATTCGCTCGTGCCGCGTCTTCGGACTCGTCCGGCCAGAGCGCGAAGGCAACGCTGTCGCGCGACGCCGGTTGACGGCAGTTCAGCAACAGATACGCAAGGAGCGGCGCGACTTTTGGACGACCGGCGAACCGTAGGTATTTGCCGTCGCAGCTGAGGCGCAAATGACCGAGCAGCGCCACGTCGAGCATGATTTGCCTCGCATTTGCCTTCCACGCGGAGCTAAGGTTGCCATGCAGGCAACGGCGCGATGAGCTCGTCATAGATGCGAGTCGCGGTAAAGGTCAACGAGCGGCGCCCCCGCAAAGAGCAACGGATGCGGCCGGGGTGGGACGAGTACTTCATGCAGATCGCGCACACGGTCGGCTCGCGTGCCACGTGTCCACGCGCTTCGGTCGGCTGTGTGCTCGCGCGCGAGCACCGAATTTTGACCACCGGCTACAACGGCGCGCCGCGCGGCACGGCCCATTGCACCGAGGTGGGATGCACGCTCGTCAACGAACATTGCGCCCGTGCGACGCATGCCGAGGCAAATGCGGTGGTGCAAGGCGCGCTTCACGGCGTTAGCCTGCAGCATGCGACCGCGTATTGCACGCATCAACCCTGCGTGAACTGCTCCAAACTGCTCATTAGCGCCGGCGTGATAAAGATCGTCTACGACGAAGCGTATCCCGACGTGCTCGCAAGCCGACTGCTCGCCGAAGCGGGGGTCGCGCTGGTCCAGTACGCGGCGCTCGAAGGGGCGCGCGGATGACGGCGCATTCGGTGCACCCGGCAGCGATCTACGTAGCCGCCTTTGCGATAGCGGCGGCCGTGAGCGCGCTTGCGACGCCGCTGATCGTGCGGCTGGCGATTCGCCTCGGCATCGTCGACGACGACGGTCACGA
The DNA here is from genome assembly GCA_019237435.1 of Vulcanimicrobiota bacterium. Lineage (GTDB taxonomy): Bacteria > Vulcanimicrobiota > Vulcanimicrobiia > Vulcanimicrobiales > Vulcanimicrobiaceae > Cybelea. Next base: position 3,302 of record JAFAHB010000143.1, on the reverse strand, counting down.
TCGCCGCATGCACGACATGCCCAAACCGCGCGTCGGCGGCATCGCCGTCTTCTTCGGATTTGCGGTTGCGCTCTTCACGATGCTAGGCGTTGCGCTCGCGACGCCCGTAGGGCTGTTACCGCACACCGATCAGTTTGATGCGATTCATCGCCTGGTCGGGCTGCTTTTCGGCAGCCTGCTGATCTTGGGTGTGGGCATTTGGGACGACGCGATGCAGATGCGTCCGCGCAACAAGCTGATCGCACAGATCGTCGTGGCGCTGATCTCGATGCTGTACGGCTTCGTCATCCCCGGCGTGAATAATCCGTTCGATCGCAATCCCGGAACGAATTGGATAGACTTTCCGCTTTGGATCGGCGTACCGTTGACGTTGCTCTGGTACGTCGGCATGATGAATGCAATCAACTTCCTCGACGGACTCGACGGGCTGCTCGCCGGGGTTGCGGCCATCTCCAGCCTCTTTTTGTTCGCGATAGCCGTCGTTCACGCCAACCCCGTCGTTGCGCTTGTGGTCGTCACGCTCGCCGGAGCGGCGCTTGGATTCTTGCCGTACAACTTCAACCCGGCCCGCATCATCCTGGGCGACGCAGGCTCGCTTTTCATCGGGTACGTGTTCGCCACGGTTTCGATCATCGGCGCAAGCAAAACCGCAATCGCGATCAGCGTGGTCGTTCCTCTGCTGGTCCTGGCGCTTCCGGTACTGGACACGGCAGCGGCAATCGTGCGCCGCGCGCGCAGCGGCAAACGCATCAGCGAGGCGGACCGCGGCCACTTTCACCATCAGCTGATCTTCCGCTTCGGTCTCAACGTCAGGCAAGCCGTGTTGCTGCTGTACGCCGTGTGCTTCGTGCTCGGCGCGGTGGCGCTTGCCTTTTCAGGCGAATTCACGCACGTTTTTCGTCACGCGACGTAGGCCGAGGCGCCGATGAGTAAGCTGCGAGTCCTAAGCGTTTTTGGGACGCGTCCGGATACGATCAAGATGGCTCCGGTAGTGCACGCCCTACACGCGCACAATGAGATCGACGACCGCGTTTGCGTCACCGCGCAGCACCGCAAGATGCTCGACGACTTACTGGCGCTCTTCTCGATCGCTCCGAATTACGACCTCGACGTCATGACCGAAGATCAGACGCTTACGGAGGTGACCACGCGAGTGTTGATCGGCATGGAACCGGTGCTGCGCGAAGCGCGCCCCGACGTCGTGTTGGTTCATGGCGATACGACGACGAGCACCGCCGCCGCGCTCGCGGCGTTCTACCAACGCATTCCGGTGGGTCACGTCGAGGCGGGGCTGCGGACAAAAAACCGCTGGTTGCCGTATCCGGAAGAGATGAACCGCCGGTTGACGGCCGCCATTGCTTCGTATCATTTCGCGCCGACGCCGCTCGCGCGCGAGCACTTAATGCGTGAAAACGTCGCGGCTGACGATATCGTCGTTACCGGCAACACGGTCATCGACGCGTTCCTGGAAACATCGGCGCGCCGCGATCTGCCGGCACCGCCTCGCTGGCGCGAGCTCGATGCAGCGCGCCCGATCGTCGTCGTTACTGCGCACCGCCGAGAAAACCACGCGCACATGAACGAAATCGCGGACGCGCTGCGCGAGATCGCCGAGTTGCCGGCACGCCCGCAGCTCTATTGGCCGGTGCATCCCTCGCCGCGCGTCGCACCGGTCGCCCACACCGTGCTCGACGGAATGGCGAACGTTGTCTTGGTCGATCCGATCGACTATGCCGAAATGGTTGCGGCGGTAAGGAGCTGTGCATTCGTGCTGACGGATTCAGGCGGTCTGCAAGAGGAAGCGCCTTGCCTCGGCAAGCCGGTGCTCGTGATGCGCGATGAGACCGAGCGTCCCGAAGGCCTAGTTTCGGGTACGCTCAAGCTCGTAGGACACAGCCGCGAGGCAATAGTCACGGCCGCGAGACTTCTGTTGACCGATGCGTCGGCGTACGCAGCGATGGCGCGTGCGGTCAATCCTTACGGCGATGGGCTCGCGGCGGGGCGCATCGCCGAGTGGCTCGTGGCGCGATTTTGCGGCGGCGCCTACCCCGCCGAGTTTAACGGCGAACGGCAGGCCGGGGCCGCAGGCGCGAGCCGGTGAAACCGCTTCTGCCGGTGCTCGTCGCCGGCGGAACGTTTGCGGCCGCGGCGATCGTCGGTCTTTTTTGCGGAGTCGCCGCGGCGGCCCGTAGCGGTCAGGCGTTGCTCGCGCCGGCCGGTTTACTGATCGGCGCCGCGATCGGAGCTTATGCAGCGTTGCGCCTGCTATTGCGCTCGATGTCGTGAAGCGCTACTACGATTTCAAATGGTCGGTCGCCGGAAAGTCGGCGGCCGTCGGCGCGGCAGCGGCGCTCGTAGCGCTGCCCTGGAGCCGCGCCGCCAGCCTCGCCCTTGCGCTCGGATTCGGTTGCGGCATTGCGAACGCGCTGGCCATCATGCGAGGAAGCGAGCGCTTGTCCGGTGCCGGTAATGCGATCTTCTTTGGGTTAAGTAGTTTACTGCGGCTGGCAGGCTTTAGTATAGTAGCGGCGGCATTGGCGGCCCGAGGCCCGTGGTGGTCGCTCGGGCCGTTTCTTGCCGGATTCTTCTTTCCGCTCGCTGCGTATGCGTGGGGCGCGTCGCGAGCCTTCCGACAAACGGACTTGTAAGCTTGGTAAACCGATAAGCGCGTGCACGAACAGATCGGCGAACATATCCTATGGCATCTGCCGGTGCTCGGGCCGGTGCATGCCGATACGATCACGACGACATGGCTGGTCATGGTCGTCGCGCTGATTTTCTTTGGCTGGATCGGCGCGAGTTACCGCTCGCCATACGTGACCAAACGGCAAGCGGTGCTTGAAGCCGTCTTTAACTACATCGCCGATCTCGTCACCAGCGTTCTTGGAGAGGGAGGCGAACCGTTCGTTCCGTTTTTCGTCGCGCTCTTCATCTTCATCTTCTTGCTCAACCAGTTCGGGATGCTTCCGTTCAAAGCGCTGGGCTTGCCCTTCGGCGGTTCGCCGACCGCCGATCTCAACACCGTCGTGCCCCTCGCGCTGGTCGTATTCGTCATGATCCAGGTTGTGGCGTTCCGAAAAAAAGGCCTGTCATATTTCGGGCACGTCCTCAAACCCTTTCCGGCACTATTGCCGGTGAACGTTCTCGACGAGATCCTTCGCCCGATTACGTTGGCAGCACGGCTGTTCTTCAATATCTTCGTCGGCGAGTTGCTCTTCGTGATCGTTACTTCGATCATTCTGGCGCGCATCAGCATCGGATTCTTCAATCTATCGCTGGGTGTCGCCGTCGTTCCGATCTTG
>JAFAHB010000092.1 GCA_019237435.1 Vulcanimicrobiota bacterium | reverse complement strand
GCTCGTCGGAACGATCGCCAGCGTCGCGGCTGGGGGTCGCAAACCGTCACGCTCCTATCAAACCATACTTGACGTCGTCGACTCGCTCGGTCTCGGCGCATACGCGTGCGTCGGCGCGCAGTTGACGCTCATGATGGGCCTCTCGGCGCCGGCAGCGATTTTCGTCGGCGTAATCAACGGCGTCGGCGGCGGCCTGCTGCGCGACGTGCTTGTCAATCGCGTCTGGATGCTTCCCGGCCAGATCCTGGCGCTCGCGGCGCTGGCCGGCGTATCGCTCTTCGTATTACTCGTCGAGCTGACTCCGCTGCCGGCGGGTTACGCAGCCTGGTGTGCGATAGCTCTGACGTTTGCGATTCGCATGCTTGCGATTCGCTTCGACTGGCGAACGCGCGCGTTGATCTCGGATACCGAACGGCAATAGCGCTCGCCGGCGGCATGAGCCATCGCCGCGCGCGCGAAAGTTCTTTGAATGTTGCAGCACTTTGCGCAGATTCATCCACTGCTCGCAGTTGCCGTCGTCGCGAGCACAGCGGCGACCGATGCGGTTTACGTTTTCTTCACCGCCGCAGTCGCAGGCCGCCGGCGCATTTCCGCAGCAACCTGGAGCGGCGCATGGTATCTGCTCTCATCGTTCGCCGTCATCACGTACACCCGTGATTGGATGTACGTGCTCTTCGCCGCGATCGGCTCGTGGATCGGCGCATACCTGTCGATGACGTTGCTTCACGCGCCGAAGAGGAACGCGCCGGCGCCGGTGGCGCCGCCCTTGGAGTAGCGATGAACGACCGTCGTATGGCCACGCTCCGCAACGTCGTAGCGGCGTTGGCGCCCGACGATGCGCGCATCGAGCGCGTCGTGCAGCACGCCGTCGCCGCCTTTGACCGGCTCACTCCGGGGCGGAGGGCGGATCTCGAGCACCTACTCGATCTCCTATGGTTGCCGACGAAGTTTCCCCTGGCTCGGCCTCCCGTGCTTCGGATGTTGGCGCACGCCCCTGTCGCGCAGTTGCGCACGGGATTTTCCGCGCTCAAGAGGCTCTCGCTCTTTCTCGCCTACGCCGAGAGCGAGCCGGGGAGCGAAAATCCGACGTGGCCGCGCATCGGTTACCCTGGCCCAAGGCAGGACGCGACTTCTCCGGACATTTGGGTGCCGCTGGCGCGCGCAAATGACGGCGAGCGCGTGCGAGCCGACGTCGTGGTCGTCGGCAGCGGCGCGGGCGGCGGCGCTCTGGCATCGTCGTTTGCGCGCGCCGGCAAACGGGTCGTCGTTTTGGAAGCGGGAGGCGCCTGGCAAGCCGGCGATTTTACCCAGCGCGAGATCGCGACGTCGGAGCTCTATCTCGATGCCGGCCTCGCCGCTACCGGCGATCTCGGCATCGTGATTCTCGCGGGCGCGACGCTCGGCGGCGGCACGACCGTCAACTGGTGCACGAGCCTACGGCTGCCGGACCAGATCGCCGAGGAATGGAGCGCGCACAGCGGAATCGCCGATCTTGCCGCCGAGCTCGCGCCGCATTACGCCGCGATCGAAGAGCGTCTCGCCATCGCTCCGGCGGCGGAACACAATGCGAACAATCGCGTCATCGTCGAGGGTGCGCGCGCGCTCGGCCTTCATGCGGAAGCGTCACCTCGAAACGCGGCGGCCGACTGCGGCGAGGGATGCGGCTACTGCGGTTTCGGATGCGCGTACGGCAAGAAGCGTTCGACCGCCGCGACCTATCTGCTCGATATCGCGGCGCCCGGCGGCGCCATCTATCCCAACGCGGCCGCACTTCGAATCGAGGTGAGCGGCGCGCGAGCCTGCGGCGTCGTTGCGCGTCAAAGCACCGGGGGCGCTATTCGTTCGTTTAGCGTCGAAGCCGATCTCGTCGCGGTTTGCGCGGGCGCGTTGCGCACGCCGGGCCTTTTGGCTCGCAGCGGCATCGAGCATGCGCTGCTGGGCCGGCGTCTCTTCTTACACCCGGTCGCCGCTGCGGTTGCCGAGTTCGATCGCGAGATCGCGCCGTGGAGCGGACCCATGCAAACCGCTTACTCCGACGCGTTCAACTACCGCAGCGGAAACTACGGCGCAAAGATCGAGGTCGCGCCCGCGCACCCCGGCATGGCCGCGCTCGCCCTTCCATGGCAGAGCCGCGCTCGGCACGCCGATTTAATGGGCCGCGTGCGCAACGTCGCAACGCTCTTTGCGCTAACTCGCGACCGCGATCCCGGGGCGATCGACCTTGACGATGAGGCATATATCCGCTATCGCGTCTCGCTATTCGACGGCGAGAACTTGCTCGCCGGACTTGCCGGCATCTTCGATCTCGGTTTCGCGGCTGGGGCGCAACGCATGCTGACCCTGCATACCGCTCCAATCGAAGTAACGCGGTCGCAATGGTCCCCGCGTTATCGCGAGGCGTTCGCGCATCGCTTGCGCTCGATCGGAGTAGCGCCGAACCGTCAGATTCTCTTCTCCGCGCACCAAATGGGCACGGCGGCGATGGGCGCGGATCCGAAGCGTTCGGTCGTTGACGCAGATGGGCGCGTTTGGGGGTACGCCAATCTGCTCGTCGCCGACGCGGCGGTATTTCCGCAATCGAGCGGCGTCAACCCGATGCTTACGATCATGGCTATGGCGCAGCGAATTGCCGCGCGAAACGGCGGATCGCCGCGCTAAGCCGCGGCTATTTGTGCAGCACGTATCTCTCGATCAAACAGTCGTACTGATAGTGGGGGCCGTGGTCTTCTTCCATCACCCCGCGGCCTAACGAGTAACCGTAGTTATGCGTGCCGCGGCTTTCAAAATACGCGGCCACCCAAAAAACTCCCAGCGGGGTCTTATTGGTGTATTCGAACGTCTTGAAGAGCCGGCTTACGGTTCCGTGCTTCGGGCGCGGATAGTCGAAGTGCTCATTTTTCACCGGTGCGAAAGACACGATCTCGCGCGCCGGAAAGCTACGGATTTTTCCGTCCAGCAAATACCCGTAGATCCAGGTGTTGCCCCGGGTGTCGTTGGAAAGCAGTTCGACGACGCGCGCGGATTTCGTCGGCGAGCTGGGAATTTGCAAAGAAAACGCGTACGTCGTGCGTTTGCCGATTGCGACCGTTTTGGTGATGCGGTTCGCAATCGCGAAGCTGTGATTGCAGGTATACGTCCAGTAATCGCCGACCGCCAACGGCTGATAGACTTTGGTCGCGCGCAACGCGCTTGCACTCTGCTCGACGGGCGGCGCTTTGTCGACGGCGAACGTTGCGCCGCCGCACCCAACCAAGAGGGCGGCGAGGGCGGCGAAGATTACCGGTTTCGCCATCGTGCGACGCTTCGAATCACGGCGTCGGCGTGGGTGTGGGCGGAGCCAGCGCATCGGCGGCGCTCCGTGGGACGTCATCCTGAGTGGGATTCGAAACGTGGTCGTTGTGCGGACCAATCTTCCAAATGACGGCCGCGGCCTGGGCGCGCGTTACGGTTTGGGCAGGCCGGAACATCGCAATTGCGCCGAACGTGCGCGGAACGTTGTCGATCACGAGGTTCGGATGGTTCCAGTTCGTGACCGCCACGCGGTCGAGGCCCGAATCCTCGGCAACGGGGCCGCGGAAAAGCTTGTTGATCTGCCCCTTGTCCTTCCAATCGGGCATCGTCGAGTCCCAATTCGTTACGTAATATTGCTGCAGGCCGCCCCGATCGACGCTTTCCTTGATGGCGATCATCTGCTCGTGCGTCAACAGCGCGTCCGGCTTGAACGTCTTGTCGGGAAATCCGACGGCGAAGCCGGCGTCGTACATGCCTTGAATGTAAGCAAAATCGGGGTGCGAGCCGGCGACGTCCGGATACGAGGACGTACTGGACTGCGAGGGCTGGATCTGTTTGCCGGGCGTGCTTGCGAAGATCGCGTTGTTCGCAAGCACCAGCCACTTGACGAAGTCGCCGCGCGTAATCGTGCCGTTCGGATTGAAGGAGCCGTTCGGGGTGCCGAAAACGCCGAGTGCCGCGAGCTCCGTGATGTACTTCTCGTCGGGCGTGCCCGCAATGTCGGTATAGTTCACCGGCGTCCCGGCGTTGGCGGCGGGCGTGGCTTGCGGATTCGTCGTCGCCGCCGAAGTCGTCGCCGACGCGGTGCTTTCGGGTGCGCTTTCCGTGGCTTGCGGCGTTGCCGAAGACTGCGCGGTCGTTGTGCTCGAACGGGTGCACCCGGCGGCGATCGCAGCAGCGAACAGGACGGCGAGGATCGTACGATATCGCTCCATGACACGGCCGATTCGTCGCTAATCGCCGCCCTGCCTTGCTTAGGGAACCTAGCTCACATGCTCGCACCCGACGCATTGAGATGATACGCGGAGGCAAGGTCGTTCATCGCCGTCGTGAGGATGGCGTGGTATTGCGCGTCGGCCGCAAGGCCGTACTTTACGTCGATGTCGCTCATCACTTTAAAGTGAATCTGGTGCGAGACCGCGCGATCGAGCATCACCTCAACGTTGAAGCCTTCGCCGGTTTGGCCCGCCGCCCACAACGCGCCGGCTAGCGCTTTGCCATCTTTGGGGTCAGGACTGGGCTGGCTCGGGAGCGCGATGTTCTTTTCTTTGACGATCCGCAACGAGTCGGAGACGACGAAGTCGAAGGTCCGCAGGAACTGCGCGACTTCCGCCTTCCCGTACTCTTTCGTCAACTTCGCGACTTCGGCGTCGAAAAGCGGACCGGTGAGCGTTTTCAATAACGTCGCCGTGCTAAAGTTAGTTGGGCCGCCGCCCGCTTCTACCATCGAGAGCGTTACTTGCAGCGCCGGCGCGCCGGTATAAATGCAGCACGATCCCGTGAAACGCGTCGGCGCGTTCTCGACGTTGGGCATGAGGGCCGCCATTGCAACGCCAGTGAAAACGGATGTCAACAGGGTCGCGAGAACGGCGGTGAATCGCAGGTTCTTCATGGGTTCCTTTCCGAGCCGCAGCTCTTTTCGGTGAGTCTCGGAAGGGGAACGGGCGACGTGCGCGTTTGGATTTAGATGCGGACGACTGCGATCGGCTTGGTGGTGGGTTGGCTCGAACCGCCATAGGGCTCGACGCTCACAGCCACCGCGGCGATGTTCGTCGCCGCTTCGGGAAGTGCCACTACTGCGACGCCGCCGCTGCCGGGCGCGAAAGTGCTTGAGGGCGCGACTCGCGTCGCACCTCTTGCAAGGGTCCAGGCTTGAAATACGCGGCCCGCCGGCAGCGCCGGCAGATTGCGCATCGCGATGTAGATCCGTCCGCCGTGGGTGACGACTTCGCCGCCGGCAAAGAAGTGCCGGCGAGCGTCGGGTGCGGCCAGATCCGCAATCGTTTGGCGTTGCGCATCGTTCTGCCGGTTCAGCGAGAGATCCGTCAGCCCGGTGACGATCGCGATCGCCACGCACGCCGCAGCGAGCGCATATGCAGGCCAAATACGGCGCGCGGCTTCGCGCGATGCCGCCTCGGAACGAACGCGCTTCATGATTCGCGACTTAAGCAGCGGACTCACCGCAACCGCACCACTGCCTGCATCGGTGCAAGCTTCAGCAGAATAAGCGACGGCCGTCACCGCCGGCCGAAGGTAAGCGTACTCTTCGCGGCAGAGCGCGCAGGTTTGCAGGTGCTCCTTGATGGCAGCCGCCTCGGCCGGCGGCAGTGCGCCGAGCGCGTAAGCGGCGACGCTGTCGAACCGCTCTTCGTGCCCAGTCATACGGTTAGGGCGTCTTCCAGCGCATTGCGCAGTCGCCGCAAACCGGTTCGAATGCGCGTCTTCACGGTGCCTAACGGCAAACCGGTCTGGCGCGCGATCTGATCCTGTGTGGCGCCTCCGAAGAATCCTAACTCGATCGGTTCGCGCTGCTCCACGGGCAGTCGGGCGAGCGCTTTGCGCACGCGCTCGCCGTCAATGTTGGCAAGGGCGGTATCCTCGAGGTCTTCCTCGACGACGAGTGTTTCGTCAAGCTGGCTTTCGCCATGGCTGGAACGGCTTCGCGCCAGGTCGACCGCGCGGTTGCGGGCGACGCGGGCGATCCACGCGCCGAAACTGCCGCCTTGGAAGAGAGCCGGGCTGCTCCAGACCTTTAAAAACACCGCTTGCGTCACGTCTTCCGCAGCACCCGGGTCGGCGAGCACGCGCATCGCTACGCCGTATACCAAGCGATGGTAGCCGTCGTAGAGCGCTTCGAATGCGTCGGCGTCACGGAGGCGCACCCGCTCCATGAGGCCGGCTGCCTCTTCCACCGCTCGGTTCTTCGCGCGACTGGAGGTCCTGCACTGCCCTTAAACGCGCGGGCATGGCCGCCAGATTGCGGGCGTTCTGCCGCGCGCGCCTATCTCCAGCCTCGGCCGGCGCTCGTCACCGCGCATTATCGGGGAGGTTCGGCGCACCCGTAAGTCCCGACGGCAAGCGCACGACGCCTCGTTCCATGTCGCTCCAGGCCTGATAAAGGATCGTCCTGAGCGTTGGGAGCGA
>JAFAHB010000068.1 GCA_019237435.1 Vulcanimicrobiota bacterium | reverse complement strand
GGTTAAGCGAACGCGCTCCGGCGTCGCTGGCCGTCTGCACGCTGCTCGACCGGCCTCATAGGAGGATTGTGGATATAGAAATCAAGTACAGGGCCTTCGAGGTCCCCGACGTATTCGTCGTGGGTTACGGCCTCGATTATCTAGGACGCTATCGGGAGTTGCCCGCCTTGTACGCTCACAGAAGTTGGCCCGCGTAATGGGCCGATATGTCGCCCACGTCGCGCTGCTCGCGCTGCTTGCCAACGCGATCGTACTCTTGCAGCCGCTTTCCGCGGAGGCGCTCGATCTGCGATCCATCGAACAGGCCGCCGCCGATTACCGCAGCCCGAACTCGCATCTCGAAGAAATGTTCCGCGCCGCGCTGCTCGACACGAGCCGCCTCGCGCAATATGCTCCCGACGGCACGGCCTACATCATGACGGGCGACATTCCGGCCGAGTGGTTGCGCGACGCCAGCGCGCAAGCGCGACCGTATCTCTTTTTTGCTAAGGACGATCCCGACGTGCGCAGCTTGCTGCGCGCGATCATCTCCCGCATGGTGAAATACCTGCAAATCGATCCCTACGCGAATGCCTACACCCTGGACTATCGCGTCTGGGAGCAAAAATTCGAGCTCGATTCGCTCGCGTATCCCACGGCGCTGGCATGGAGCTATTGGAAGACGACCGGCGACGCGTCGATCTTTACCGCGGACTTCTCGAAAATGCTCGATGGTGTGCTCGCGACGATGGAACGGGAGCAGAATCATCCGCGCGACTCGCGATATACGCACAAAGAGCTTCCCAATGACGGACGCGGTAATCCCACCGGCTACACCGGCATGATCTGGACCGGTTTCCGGCCTTCGGACGACGCATGCGAATATAATTTCTTGATACCGTCTGAGATGTTCGCCGTCGTCGCGCTCGGCGACATGAGCGAGATCGAGCTCAACGTCTACCACAACGTGATGAAAGCGCGCGAGGCAAAGGCGCTGCGCGATGAAGTGCAGCGCGGAATTCAGACGTACGGTCTCGTTCTCGTGCCGAAATACGGCTACATTTACGCTTACGAGGTCGACGGTCTGGGCCACGCGATTCTGACGGACGACGCCAACATCCCCAGCTTGCTGGCCGCACCGTACTTCGGTTACACGACCGCGAGCGATCGCTACTATCAGAACACGCGCCAGTTCTTGCTCTCGCAGGACAACCCGTCGTTCTATCAAGGCCACGTGGCTCGCGGAATCGGCAGCTATCATACGCCCGATCATTGGGTCTGGCCGCTCGCGCTCATCGTCGAAGGCATGACGGCAACGACCGGCGCCGAGAAACAGGACGTGCTGGGCCAGCTGTTGGCCAGCGATCCCGGCGACCATCTGCTGCACGAGTCCTTCAATCCCGACAATCCGCAGCAATACACCCGACGTAATTTCGGCTGGCCCAACGCGCTCTTTTCGGAGTTCGTCATGACGCAGTTCGAAGGCGTGGCCCAAATCCCGATGGGTGACACCAGCGACCTCGAATTTAATACGGAGTGAGTTATTTGCTCCGGCCAACAAGTGGCGGGGCTCACGTTCGGTAGCGGGACTCCGACGCGAGCGCCATTGGCAGGAGGCCATAATTGTCCTCAGCAGGTGGCACGAGCGCGGTGTAGCAGGCGCGGAGCATGGATGCGGAGCGCCGAGCGACCGATGCCGAACGTGAGCGCCGGCGCTTTCAGGGTGAGCAAATAAGGAGCGAAGTGCCGGCCAAAGCCGATGTAATTGTTGGGTTGCAGTGGGGTGACGAGGGGAAGGGCCGGATCGTCGATCTCTACGCGGCCGATTACGACGTCGTTGCGCGCTTTGCCGGCGGCGATAATGCGGGCCACTCGATCGTCGTCGGCGAGCGCGAGTTGGCGCTGCGTATCGTTCCGTCGGGCGTCATGCATCCGCACGTCGAGCTTTTCGTCGGGGGCGGAGCCGTCGTCAATCTGCAGACGCTGATCGGGGAGCTTGATGCGTTGATCGAGCTCGGAGTCGACGTGTCGCGCGTAAAGATCTCGGATCGGGCGCATATCGTGTTTCCCCATCATGTCGAGCGGGACAAGGCCGGCGAAGCGTCGCGCGCGAGTGCCATCGGCACGACGGGGCGCGGAATCGGCCCCGCGTACGTCGACCGAGTTGCGCGCACCGGCGTTCGCTTTGCCGATTTGTTACACCGCGACAACGTGGCCGAAGTAAGTAACGAGCAAATGATGCGGATACGCCGGCACATCGTTGACGGCGTCGCGTACATTCACGAACGCCTGAACAACGGAAAGCGCGTGCTGCTGGAGGGCGCGCAAGGGTCGCTGCTCGACGTTGGTTATGGCACGTACCCATACGTCACGAGCTCGCACACGATTGCTGGGGGCGCGTGCACCGGGCTGGGCATCGGTCCTGGAGCCATTGGGCGCGCGATCGGAGTGCTCAAGGCGTATTGCACGCGCGTTGGCGGCGGCCCGTTTCCGTCGGAGCTGCACGACGAGCGCGGCGAGCGATTGCGCGGACAAGGCGGCGAGTACGGCACCGTGACCGGACGGCCGCGGCGGTGCGGATGGCTCGACGCCGTTGCGGCGCAGTATGCCGTGGCACTCAACGGCTTGACGAGCGCAGTCATCACCAAATTGGACGTGCTCACAGGATTCGAGCGCGTGGGGATCGTGACGGGTTATCGCCTCGCCGGAAAGCGTGTGGAATTTGCCGACGCCGGTGCGCCTGGCCTCGAGACGGAGATCGAAGAGCTTTCAGGATGGAGCGAGCCGATTCGGGGTTATCGCCGCATCGCCGATCTTCCACGAGCCGCGCGCGACTACGTCGATCGAGTCCGGGAGCTCTTGGGAGTTCCCATCGAGCTGGTCTCGGTGGGACGTGAGCGCACGCAGCTGGCTCGTTGACCCGCGTTGCGGGGAGTTCATCCCGCATGGGCGCCAGATTTCGCTTTACGCTCCAACCGTTGCTCGATCGACGCCGACGCGCCGAGGAAGAGAAGCGGCAGGATTTGGAAGCTTGCCGATACGCCCTCGAAGGCGGTTCACGCGAACTCGAGTTACTCGCCGATTCACGTCGTCACTGCTTGGAGCGCATCGTGTTGTCGGCGCAGACCGGATCAACGCCCCAGATTCGCCTGCTCGAGGCGCTCCTTGGTTCGGTCGATACTGCGGCCGTACGCGTCTGCGAACGGCGCACGGAGGTGGAAGCGGCGTACGAGCGCGCGCGTAACGCGTTGACTGCGGCGAGTCGCGAGCGGCGGGTCATCGAGAAGCTCAAAGAACGCCGGCGGCTTGCATTTCAGGCAGAAGAAGCGCGCCGTGAAGAGCTAGAGCTGGACGAGTCCAATGCGCGCTGCCGCGAGCATGCCCGGCGTAACAGGCCGCCGTCCGACGGAGTGAGAAAGGGCGGCTCCGTGATCGCACTGACGCGTCTCAACGGCCAACCCGTGATGCTGAACTGCGAGCTGATCGAATCGGTAGCGCAAAACGGCCCCTCGTCCCTCGACGAAGTTTACCCCGAGCGCAGTCGAAGGGCTCGGGATGACACAGCTTGTCCTGAGCGAGCGAAGCGAGTCGAAGAGCTCGGGACAGCCGAGACGGTCGTTACGCTGACGACCGGAAACGTCGTCGTCGTTCGCGAGCCGATGGACGAAATCGAACGCAAGGTCATCGAGTACAAACGCAAGATTCACGCGGCGCGGACGGGCACGTAGGGCGCCGTGGCGCCGGGATTCTGGGCTGCCTACGCCGCGCGGCTGGCGATCGTCGCCGTCGTTCTCATCGTCCTCTACGCGGTCGCGCGCAAACTGCAAGCGGCAAAGCTCTTCGCCCGCTCCGGGCGCCGCTTGGAGTTGCTTGAATCGGCGATGCTCTCGCAACACGCTGCGCTCCACCTCGTGCGCACGGGCACTCGGTATTTCTTGATCGGCAGCGCCACCAGCGGCGTTACGCGGCTCGCCGAGTTAAGCGACGCGGAGCTGACCGGCGCTCATCCTTCGACAGGCTCAGGGTGACAGTGCTACACGTTGAAGTAGCGGAACTGTGCGACCTTGTTGCCGGCGGTTTCGACGAAATAAATCTGGCTGTCGGTTCCAAGCGTTAGCGCCGTCGGTTCGGAATTCGCCGTCGGTATCGGATAAAAGACGAGCCGATGACTCTTAGGGAAGAACTGCCCGATCTTATTGAGCGCGGTATCGGTGAAGTAGAAGTTGCCGTCAATGCCCTGAACGATCGCGTCGGGCGCCATCGCACCATTGAGATGGAATTCCGCCAAAACGTTGCCCGTCGTAGCGATCTCCCCGATCTGCTGCGCCTTCTGTTCGGTGAACCAGAGCGCATTGTTGAGCCCCGGGGCGATTCCGACCGGATCGGAGTTTTTCGTCGGGATGGTGTATTCTCGTAACGGCGCGCCTTTGATCGGAAGCCGTCCGATGCGATTCGTTCCGGTCTCGGTGAACCAGAGCGCCCCGTCGGGACCATTGGTAATGGCGAGCGGTTGCGCGTTTCCGCTCAGACGGTACTGCGTGAACTTAACGTACGGCTTGACGCGGATTTGCTGCACGCGCCAGATCGAGTTCGTACCAGAATCGGTGAGCCACATGTTGCCGTCCGAGCCGAGAGCCATGCCGACCGGCTTTGCTTTGACATCGGGCAAGGTGTACTCGATGTAAGGCGGTCCCGTGGTGGTGATTTCTCCGACCTTCCGGACGTTGAACTCGGCAAACCAGACGTTCAGGTTCGGTGCCGGGCCCGACGCGATGCCGAGCGGACCCGATTTGCCCGTGGGCGTGACGTTTTCGGAGATCGTTCCGTTGCTCGCAAGTTGCGCGATCTTGGCGGTCGCAAACTCGGTGATCCAAAGGTGACCGTCGCTGCCAAGTGCGATGCCCATCGGTTGGCTCGACGCAGTAGGGATTGGGTACTGACTCGTGACGGCCGGCGTCGGCGTCGGAGCCGGTGTGGGCGTGCCGCTCGTAACGAGAGTGCCGCCGCCGCACGCGGCTAAGAACGCGGCGGTCAAAAGGACAAGCGCGAGGCGCGCCGTTGCCAACAAATCTCTCTCCTTGAGCTGGGTGAATCAGCGTCCCTTATTGGCAGGCCGTCCCACCATTCCCTCAAGCCGCGTGCCGATGAGCCGCCGAATGCCTCAGCTTTTAATCCTAAATAATTAGTTGACAAGGCGAGTCCGAGGGGTTATGATGCAACTAAATCTTTAGTAGAACCGCCGAGGAGGAACCCGATGACCCGCAAGTTCGATCCCACGTCAGACCTGCCGCACACGGCGCGCACTCGCGTTCGGCTGCCCGAGTGCTTCAGCCCGGCCCGAGTCTTCCAGGGCTGGGGCCCGGACCTGGGCCGCTGAGATGGCGCGACGACGCTCCAGCACGCTCACCGAGGCCGAGTTGAGGCTGATGGAGATCCTATGGCAGAAGGGCGAGGCGACCGTGGCCGATGTCACGGCAGCCTTGCCGCCGCCGCCAATCGCCTACAACAGCGTGCTCACCACGATGCGCATTTTGGAGCGCAAGGGGTTCGTCTCGCATGAAGAGGTAGGACGGGCATACGTATACCGCCCGCTGGTCGCGCGAGAGGAAGCCGCCGGGCACGCGGTCGGCCACCTTCTTTCAAGATTCTTTGACAACAGCGCGGGAACGCTGGCGTTACGCTTGATCGAGACTGAACGTCCGTCGAACGACGAGCTGCTGCGTCTGAAAGCGCTGATCGAACAGTACGAGGAACCGAAAAAATGACGTCCTGGGAACCGGGATTCGTTACCATCGCCAGCGCCGTAGCGGCCATTGCCGTCAACGCGCTTTGGCAGGACGCGTTGCTGGTCGTCTTCGTCTGGCTGTTGCTGCGCGCATGGCCGAAGATCAACGCGTCGACGCGCTACGTCGTCTGGGGCGCGACCCTTGCCGCCGCGTTCGTCGTGCCGGTCGCGACGACGCTCGCATCCTTTACGCCCGTGCGAACGCTTTCGACCAGTGCGTCGCCGGCGGCATCGAGCGGCCATGCGCCTACGCGTAGCGCGCGGGGCGAAACCGCGCGGGCGACGCCGGCGGCCATGCCGGCGGTTTACGCGCCCGAACGGTTGCGAGTCACGCTCTCGGCTCCGCTTGCGATGACGATTTTTGGGGTGTGGCTCCTGCTGGCCGCGCTCGCATTGGCGCGACTCACGATCGGTCTCTTGCGGCTCGAGCATCTCAAGCGCGACGCGCTGCCGTTGCCAATTGAATATCGCGACTCCATGCCGCAGTGGCTGCGGGCGAACAAGGGCGCGCGTGACGTACGTCTGTGCGTCAGCGACGAGACCGACGTTCCGGTGGCCGTCGGACTGTTCGATGCGATGATCTTGGTCCCGCGCTCCCTGCTGGAGCATCTTTCGGAGCCCGAAGTCGATCAGATCTGCCTGCACGAACTTGCACATCTTCGTCGAGCCGACGACTGGAGCAACGGTCTGCAACGCGTGATCAACGCGCTGCTCGGTTGGAACCCTGCCGCGCAGTTCGTTGGGCAACAGCTCGACCTCGAGCGCGAGGTCGCGTGCGATGACTGGGTGCTTTCGTACGTACGGCAAGTGCGTCCGTACGCGCTGTGCCTCACGAAAATGGCGGAGACCGCAGCTTGGCCCCGTCGCCCGATCCCGGCGCCGGGCGTTTTCGCAACCCGCAAACACATTTCGCTGCGCATCGAGCGTCTGCTCGGCGTCGGCCGCAACATTGCGACCAACCTCGCGCCGGCGCCCGCGGCCGCCGCATTAGCGGTCGTCGCCGCGCTGACGCTTGCCATTGCGGTCGTTACGCCTTCCATTGCGGCGGCGCCGATTGCCGCAACGGGGGGTTCGCGCGCTGCTCGCGTTGCAATGGCGGCAACGCCGACGCCATTGGCCGCGAGCGCGGCCCGTTCGAGCGTTCGCGTCGAGGTGCCCGGCCGGCGGGCCGAGGTCCCAAACGTCAAGATTGAGACGGCGCCGACGCACGTCCGAGTGCCTGACACGCACTTCGAGATACCTGCAACTCGCGTCGACGTCCCGGCAACCCATGTCGACGTGCCGGCCACGCACGTCGAAGTTCCAGCCACGAAGGTCGACGTACCGGCCGTCAACGTCGACGTCCCCGGCGCCAAGGTGAACGTACCGGGTGTTCAGGTAGAGGCGCCCGGCGCTAAGGTCGAGGTCCCTAACGTGCGCGTCGACGTCCAAAAGGCGAACTTCGACGCGACGAAGCTAGCCGACAACATCACGCACAGCATTGCGTCGAGCGTGATGCAGGGGTTGCACGGCACGTCGATCGCTCAAGGCAACTCGTGTGTCGGCTGCGATTATAGCGGGGTTAACTGGGCCGGTCGTGACCTGCACGGGGCCAACTACAAAAGCGTCGACTTCAGTAAGGCAAATCTCGCCGGCACGAATCTATCGGGCAGCGTGATCAGCGGTGGAGATTTCTCGGAAGCCAATTTAAGCGGAGCGTCCTTTCGCAACGCCCACCTGACTGGTTGCGATTTTTCGGACGCAAATCTTTCAGGTGTCGATTTCACCAATGCGCGGATGACGGGTTGTCAATTTACCGGAGCCAGGCTTGGTTCGTCGCAACTGCGGGATGCGCTCAGCGGCTGCAAAGGCTGCGACTTCAGCAGAGCAGATCTCGGCGGCCTCGATCTGCGCGGCGTCCGTGTCAACGGCGACGACTTCTCGGGCGCCAATCTTCGC
>JAFAHB010000032.1 GCA_019237435.1 Vulcanimicrobiota bacterium | reverse complement strand
CGCAGCCCTCATCACGGTTTCAGCCTGCAGCGGCCAAAGCACCGCAACGCCGGGTTCGCCGCGCCTGCAAGCGCGGCCGGCGCATCTCGATTCGGCAGCTCGCGCCAAGATCAAGCATGTCGTCGTCATCATTCAGGAGAATCGATCGTTCAACAATCTTTTTTACGGCTATCCCGGCGCGAAGACTCGGCGGTACGGTTACGATTCGTCCGGGCAACGGATAAGGCTCGAGCCGATAGGCCTCGAGACGACCTGGGACGTCGAGCACAGCTCGGACGGGTTTTTTAAAGCCTGCAACGGCACGGGAAGCATTCCAGGAACCGACTGCCGGATGAACGGCTTCAATAACGAGCTGGTCACCTGCACCGCGAGCAGCGGGAGCAATCCGTGCCCGATCAAGTATCCGCCCTATGCTTACGTGCCCCATTCCGAAACCAAACCGTACTTCAAAATGGCGGAACGCTACGTGCTTGCCGACCAAATGTACGCGTCGAACTTCGACGTCAGCAGCTTCGTTTCGCATCAATACATCATTGCGGCGCAAGCAAACTCGTCCGTGAACTATCCGTTCTCGATCAACTGGGGCTGCAGCGGCGGCTCGGGCGACGATATCGCCACGATCGGACAACAGCGTCAAATCCCCAGCGGCTACGAACAAGTCTGTTGGGACGTGCCGACGTTGGGCGACGAGCTCGATAGTGCGAAGCTGTCGTGGGCGTACTATTCGGAGGTATACACGAGCAGATGGGGCATTTGGAATGCGTATCAGGCGATCAAGCACATCTTTTACGGCCAGGACTGGAGTAAGGACAATATCAGCCCGCCGTCACAGTTTCTCACCGACGTCGCAAACGGGAACTTGCGCACCGTCACGTGGATCACGCCGACCTGCGCGAACTCCGACCACGCGGGTTGCGGCTCGAACACCGGTCCCGCGTGGGTCGCGTCGGTCGTCAACGCCATCGGCACGTCGAAGTTCTGGAAATCCACCGCGATCTTCGTCTTTTGGGACGACTACGGCGGATGGTACGATTCCGAGCCGCCCGCGTACGTCGATTACGATGGCCTCGGCTTGCGACTGCCGATGCTGATCATCTCGCCGTATGCGAAGAAGGGTTACGTCTCGCACGTTCACTACGAGCACGGGAGCATTCTGAAGTTCATCGAGGATCAGTTTGGACTCGGCCGGTTATCGGCGAGCGACACCCGCGCCAACTCGCCCGAGCAGGATTGCTTCGACTTCAATCAGCGCCCGCGCCGGTTCCGGACGATACCCTCTCCTCACGACGCCCAGTTCTTCTTACATCAGCCGCCCGACCACCGTATCCCGGATGCAGAGTAGTTTGTGTCTCTTTAGCGGAGGCGCGTAGCGCCGAAGTCGAAGGAGACACAGCAAACATGAAATCCCTCGCAATCGCCACGCTCATCGCGCTCGCAGCTTGCGGCGCCCCAAACGCCGGAATGCCGGGTCCGCTGCCCATGCAGGCGCCCCTTATTCGGCTCGATCCGGCGAGGGGCGACAAGATCCAGCACGTCGTGGTCATCATTCAAGAGAATCGCTCGTTCAACAATCTCTTCTACGGCTATCCCGGTGCGAGGGCGGCGAGGTACGGTTACGACTCACGCGGCCGCAAGGTCAGGCTGCGGGCAATCGGTTTGGAAACAGGATGGGACATCGATCATAGCTCCAACGCGTTTTTCGCCGCGTGCGACGGTACGGGAAGTATTCCCGGCACCAATTGTCGCATGGACGGCTTCAACAAGGAATACGTCGGGTGCAGCCCCCAGTGCCCGTTCAAATACCCGCCTTATGCGTTCGTTCCGTTCACCGAAACCAGACCCTATTTTGCGATCGCCCACCAATACGTGCTTGCCGACGAGATGTACGCGTCGAACTTCGACGCGAGCAGCTTCGTTTCGCATCAGTACATCATCGCGGCGCAAGCCAACTCGTCGGTGAACTATCCATACGGTGCATGGGGCTGCATGGGCGGTCCGAGCGACGAGATCGCTACGGTCGGGCTGCAGCGCCAAATTCCCAATAGTTACGAAGAGGCTTGCTGGGACATCCCCACGCTCGGCGACGAGCTCGACAAGGCGAAGCTTCCCTGGGCGTATTACGCCATCGAATATTATAAAGTTTGGAGCGGCTGGAACGGCTATCAAGTCATCCGGCACATTTACGACGGGCCGGACTGGAGCAAAGACATGTTTTCGCCGCCGTCCCGATTCTTAACCGACGTTAAGGAAGGCAAGCTGCGAACCGTCACGTGGATTACGCCGACCTGCGCCAACTCCGACCACGCAGGCTGCTCGTCGAACACCGGTCCGGCATGGGTCGCCTCGCTCGTCAACGCGATCGGCGAGTCGAAGTTCTGGCAGTCCACGGCGATCTTCGTCTTTTGGGACGATTACGGCGGATGGTTCGATCCCAAACCGCCGGCCTACGTGGATTACGACGGCTTAGGCATACGAGTCCCGATGCTGATCGTCTCGCCCTATGCCAAGAAAGACTACATTTCGCACGTGCACTACGAGCACGGCAGCATTCTCAAGTTCATCGAAGACCAATTTGGGCTCGGCCGCCTCTCGGCGAGCGACACGCGCGCGAACTCTCCCGAGCAGGATTGTTTCGACTTCAAGCAGCGCCCGCGCAAGTTCGAACCGATCCCATCACCGCATGACGCGCGGTTCTTCTTGCATCAGCCGCCCGACAACCGCATCCCCGACGCCGAGTAGGTCTTTTGGCAGCGACCGCGTAGCTTAGCGTGGGCCTGCTCGGAGGGACCATCATGCGTTCCAAACTCTTCGTTCTGCGGTTGCCGGTCGTTATGGCGCTCGCGGTTGCCGTTTCGAGCTGCAACGGAGGAATCGCCGGATCTACGACTCCGCTGCCCGCTGCGGCGACGTCCGCCGAGCTCTCCCCGCATGCGAATCGCAAGATCAAGCACATTGTCATCCTGATTCAGGAAAATCGAAGCTTAAATAATCTCTTCTACGGTTTTCCGGGCGCGCGAACGTCCGGCTACGGATACGATACGAACGGAAACAAGATAACGCTTCAGCCCGTGTCGCTCGCGACGAAATGGGACCTCGGTCACGACGCTGCGGATTACTTCCACGACTGTAACGGTACCGGCAGCATACCGGGCACGAACTGCAAGATGAACGGATTCATGAACGAGTTCATCGGCTGCGGCGGCGCCGGGCCGAGATGTCCGAACGCGAACCCGCCATACAGCTACGTGCCCCAGAGCGAAACCATGCCGTATTTCGACATGGGCAAGCAATACGTACTAGCCGACGAGATGTTCGCGTCCAACATTGACGGCAGCTTCGTCGCGCACCAGTACCTCATCGCCGGGTGGGCGGAAAAATCGGCCAACTATCCTCAGACGAGTTGGGGCTGTCCCGGCGGCCCTGGCGACAAGGTTTCGATGATCGGACCGCAACGCCAGGTTCCGGACGGTTCGGAGGTCGTTTGCTGGGATACGCCGACGCTCGGCGACGAGCTCGACACGGCCGGTGCATCGTGGGCGTATTACGGCGTCTCTTGGAACGGAAAGCCCTGGCTTTGGATCGCGTATCAGGCGATCAAGCATATCTTCAACGGTCCCGATTGGAGCAAAGACATCTTATTATCGCCCAATCAGTTTTTCACCGACGTCAAGAACGGCAATCTGCGCTCGGTTACCTGGCTGACGCCGACGTGGCCGAACTCCGACCACGCCTCTAACGGTTCGAAATCGGGGCCCGCGTGGGTGGCGTCGGTCGTAAATACCGTCGGCCAGTCGCAGTATTGGGATTCTACGGCGATCTTCGTTCTATGGGACGACTGGGGCGGCTGGTACGACCCACAGGCTCCGAAGTATCTCGACTACGACGGCCTCGGCATCCGCATCCCGATGCTGATCGTTTCGCCGTACGCCAAGCGCGGCCACGTTTCGCACGAGCACTACGAGCTCGGCAGCGTTCTAAAGTTCGTCGAAGATACGTTCGGCTTACCGCGATTGGCGGAGAGCGACAAACGCGCCAAGTCGCCGGCGCAGGACTGCTTCGACTTCAGTCAGGCTCCGCGTAAGTTCAAAGTGATCCCCTCGTCGCACGATGTGCAGTTCTTCTTGAGCCAGCCCACCGACAACCGCATCCCCGATGCAGAGTGAAGCTGCGTCACCCCGATGCGGAGTATAGCTGCGTCACCCCGATGCAGAG
>JAFAHB010000303.1 GCA_019237435.1 Vulcanimicrobiota bacterium | reverse complement strand
CCAAAAGCGAATGGCTTCGGTGACCGGAGGCATGAGAATTCCCGGATTGATGTGACCCAAGCCCCCAATCCAATTTCGAGGCTGATCAACGAGCTCAGCAAACTGCCCACGATCGGCCCGAAGACCGCGGCGCGTCTGGTCTTTCATCTCTTGAACCGGCCGCGACACGAATCGCAGAGCCTCGCCGAAGCGATCATCGCCGTCAAAGACAACGTGCGCTTCTGCTCCGCCTGCTTCTGCCTTGCAGAAAACGATCCGTGCGATTTTTGCCGCGATGAGAGGAGAGATCCCGCCGCCATATGCGTCGTAGCCGAGGCGAAGGACGTCTACGCGATCGAGCGCACCGGTGCGTTCAAAGGACGGTATCACGTGCTCGGGGGTCTGATTTCTCCGATGGACGGGATCGGCCCGGCACAGCTGCACGTCAAGGAACTCGTCGAGCGTATCGCTCGGGAGCGGCCGAGCGAGATCATTCTAGCGACCAATCCCAACGCCGAAGGTGAAGCGACCGCGCTGTACCTGTCGCGCCTGTTGTCGCCCCTGGGAGTCGTGGTGACGCGTCTCGCGTACGGTCTTCCTATCGGCGGCGATCTCGATTACGCCGACGAAGTGACGATCGCCAAGGCGCTGGAAGGCCGTCGCGCGCTCTAACTCGGCTCTTTGTCCCAAATGGATTTTCCGGTTGGAAGTGGCGATCGGTCTAGATAGAATTGACTAGGGCGGAAATCCTCGCCGCGTTCTATGCTGATTTCGGCGGGTGTGGGGGACAGAGGCGCCGCTACGAGTGCAGCGGCGCCTCTCGTATCAGCGAATCGCCGACGCGAACGCTTCCCGGCTGCAACACGTCGCAATAAATGCCCATCCACGCGTTGCGCCGTTCCGCGACGAAGCGAAGGATTCGAGGATCGCTAGCCTCTCCGCGCGGGTGGTACGTTACCGCAACGCAGCGCTCGATCGGGCAGCGCACTCGCAACCGAACCGAACCCAGCGCCAGCTCCGCGCCCACCAGCGCTTTCTCGTCTTCAGAGAAACTCGAAGCCGCACGCACGAAGAAGTTTGGTCGAAATCGTTCCCACTCCACCGTATAACCGAGATGCTCGTTTAGCTCGATTAACCAGCGGTCGACGAGCAGCGAGATCGGTGCGTCATCGAAGAAGTGTTCGCCGCCACGCAGCACTGCGGTAACGCCGCGCCGGGCGGCCGCTTCGAGCGCGGCATCGGCGTCGGCGAGCAAGTGAAGCCGGTCGTGTTCCTTGCCGCGGTACGTCTTGCCCGCGCGCGCGTGACCGTCACGCACGAAAAGCGCGCTTTCGCGATCCCCCGGTATTCCGCCGACGGCAACGCCGACGCTATCGAGGGTCTCGCCGCATAGGCTCTTGACCGGATAGCGCCGCACCGCTTCAAGCCTTCCGATAACCATCGTCGTTCGCGTTCATCGAGGGTTTCGGGATTGCCTGGCCCGAACGCCCGCGCGATGGAACTGCGGCCCTTGGATTTTGGCGGAATCTTGGAGCGCGCGACCGTTCTGTACGTGCGCAATTTCGCTCGTCTCGCCGGCGTCGCCGCCGTCGCGATCGTGCCGGCCGCGATCGTCCAGTACTTCGTGCTCTTGGGCGAACGCCCGCAGCTCGAAGCGACGCTCGATGTATTGCAACATCCCGATCACCTGCGAACCCAGCACGTCCCCTCGCTGTTCGATTCGCCGCTGACGCTGGCTGCCGTAATCGGCGCAACGCTTCTGGGATATTACTTGCTGGCTTTTGCTTTTGGCGCGTTAGCTGCAAGCGTCCAGCGCCTCTACAACGGGGAAGACGCCGGCTTTCGCGCCGCCTATGAACCCGTTCTTCGGCGCTGGACGTCCCTCGTCGTGATCGTTGGATGTGCGATCCTGGCGCTGATTGCCAACTACCTTGCGATAATCGTAATCGGCCTCATACCTCTCCTCGCGGCGGCGGCGTTTAGGGTCGCGTTCGTTCCCGTCGTGACATTGGTAACGACCGCAATCGTGTTTTTGATCGCTTTCGCGTTGCTCTGCATTCTCGCAGCGAGTTCGTGCGCGATCTGTGCGGTCGTTATCGAGCGCTGTTCGGCAAGCTGGGCGCTTCGGCTCACGGTGGGGCGGATCTTCAATCGCCTAGAGTTTGGCCGGTCGCTGCTGTGCGCGTTCGCCGTCGCGGCGATAGGCTTGATCCTTTCAACCATAGTGGACATGGGAGCGTTGCCCGTGTTATCGCGTTGGCCGCTCGGGTACACGCTTCTCGACGCAGCGGAACGTGTCGTGCTCGTGCCGTTCTTAGCGCTCGTGCTGATCGTCTACTATTTCGACATAAGGTTGCGTTACGAAGGATTCGATCTCGAGGTGGATCGCGAGCTTTCGGCGGCAAGCGACGAGCCGGTCTATGCTCCGACGGCGTACCTTTCGGGTGAAGAACGCGCGCTGGTCAAGCGCTTTCTGGAGCGTCGCAATTTGCTCTCGCCGGCACGGCGGCGCGAGCTCGCCGCGCAGCTGGCGGCGCCGGCCCGTGCGCGCGTGCCGGTTGAATTGCGTACCCTCGACGACGAATCACTCTTAGAAAGGCTATGACAGGCCCATCTCTGTGTCGGCGCGGCCCTCATTTACCATAGTAAACGTCGGACCGCGCTTCCTTGAGCTGGACCAGCATAGCCTTTCTAACGCTGCGGTGCGCTATCGGCGGAATAATTTTGCGGCGAGCTCGCGGGCAAAGCGCAGCGCGTCGCTCTTGGCGTGTTCGTAGAGGGCGGCGGCTTGGCCCTTGGTCATATGATTGCCGTGCTCGTGTAAGAAGATGAGGCTCTCGCCGACGACGATCGTTCCCGCGTAAGCTATCGCGCCCTTGATGGCGATACCGGCAATCGGAACGAAGCCGACGAGCTCGCGCGCCAGCGTGCGCCAACCAAAGCCGCCGCCGATGATCGGCAAAAGCTGCCAGGTTCGTCCGACGTCGGGGTCGCGTCCGTAGGCCGCCTCGATATGCAGCATGAGCATCACCTGGATCCCGGTGATCGCGACCATGTCGCCTGCGGAGGCGAATGCGCCCAAAACGAGGCCGACGACCGGGATATGGTCGACTACGGCGCTGGCAAGAGCCACTTTGA
>JAFAHB010000231.1 GCA_019237435.1 Vulcanimicrobiota bacterium | reverse complement strand
CCGAAACGTAGTTCGGACGCACCGCGCGATGTTTCGTGCGCGCCGGAATCGTCACGGTTACCGTGACGTTGACAAGTGGCGGAGGCGAAGGATTTGGTCCGGGAGTTCCAGGTGAGTTCACCACCGATCCGCTCGGAAAGGTTCCCGCGCCGCCGCATGCGGCGAGCGCGAAGCCAACAAAAGCCGCAGCAATGGGCTTCATCGAGGATAGGTGCAGTTAACTCACTCCCAGCAGCAACGGAGAGGCGGCAATTGCGCCCGGCTCTCCTGCTAGATGCTAAGAGATTGGCGCCGAACGCTGCATCCCGGAAACGGCCAGCGAATTCAGGGAGCCCTTTACGAAACCTTGAGCTTTCTTAAGACTCGCTCGCGCGTCCGGGGTCAGAAATCTGCCATCGCGAGCGCAGACCTAACCGGCCCAGAATCGAGCTCACATGCCGTTCGACGGTGTGTTCGCTGATTTGCAGCGCGATCGCAACCTCGCGATTGCGGGCACCACGCCTGATCAAGTGCGCCACCTGCTCTTCGCGTTCCGTGAGGGCGGCTGCGGATGAACGAGGGCGCATGCGGCGCTCGGCGGGCTCTTGCGAAACGAGCAATCGCATCGCTTCGTTCGTCCACCGTCGCGAGCCCATTGCACTAAAGGCGCGGGCCGCGTCACCTGCCGAATCGACCGACTCGCCCCGCTCGCCGTTGCGTAAGGACAGATGCGCCTGAGCGATCAGGCGATGCGCGTTCAAGTAGGCACGGTTCGGCGCCCAAAGGGCCGCTAAGGCGGCGACGGCGAATCGCGCTTCGTCGAGATCGCCATATCGCGCGGCGATTGAGAAAAGCTCGGGGACTTTGGCGGGACTCTCCGTCAGCGCCAGCGCGCGCCGCAGCGCTCTTGCGGCCGTCGAGTTTGACGACGGCGTTTCGACGCCGATAACGGTCGCAATCGTCGCGGCGATCGCGACATCGGGCTCCTCCGAGCGCAGCGCGCTCTCGACGATCGATTCAGACGTCCACCGCTCGAGCGCGTCGCGGTCCTCACGTTCGACGGCGAGTTGCGCTCCGACGCCTGCAAAGAGTGCGAGCTCATCGGACGAGCGGGCCACCGCGCGCCCGCGCGCGAGTAATTGTGCGGAGACGTCGAGGTCGCCCGCTTCCAGCGCCAAGCGCGCGGCCGCCGCAATGCAGCGCAAGCGCCAGCCGGAGAGCTCGCGGGCTTCAGCCGAGACGATCGCTTCGGCGATTGCCGCGCGAGCACGAGCGATCTCGCCGAAAAGCAGCGCGTGCGCGGCGAGCCGCTCGCGCGTTGCAATCGCGAAGTGAAACTGCTTCTCCGAGACGGCACGATCGTGCGCGGCATCAAGCGCGGCATAAACACCTTCTGAGTCAGCCGACCACGCCAGCACCGCCGCTGCGGTAAGCCGATCCTGCACGGTAGGTTCGATGCCCATTGCAAGGTAGTACGCGGCAACGTCCGCGGCGCTACGGCACGCAAAGAGCTCCGGATCGATTGCACGCGCGACGCCGCGATCGTCGCCGGCCAGAGCAAAGATTCCGGCACGCTGCCGCCGTTCCGAGCCGACGGAAGCTTGGGCCGCGATTGCTTCCGTAATCCGGCATTGCTTGATAAGACCGTCGATCTTCTCTTCATCGAAGATCATCGGGGCTTATGCTAGCAAGCGTTTGTTAAGCGCTGATTATGGACGTGCTTGATGGGCTGTATGCTTCCGCCCTGGCCGGTCCGAAAAGTTATGGCAACAGTCTGAAGATCGTGCCGTCGTATGTAGAGCTTCCGCCCGAGTAGGTTGTTCCGTAGAGCACGCCGTTGGCGTTCGTCAGTGCAGCATATGGGCTCGAGCCGTCGGGATAACCCATAAATCGGTAGATGACCCGTTCTCGACCGAGTTGATCGATGCGATAAATCGTACCGCACGACGACATCGGCGGTCCGGAGCAATAACGCCTATTACTGTAGCCTCCGCCTAGGGTCGTTCCGTAGAGCATACCGTCGACCGCAATTACGCCTCTGTTGGGGAACGCGCCGTCCAGGCCTTTTCCAAAGCTATGCAGCACGATCTCTTGGCCGCGGGTGCTCATCTCGAACGCCGTGCCAAGATGACGTGTTCCGCCGAGCTGTGTCGTTCCAAAGAGCGCACCGCCATAATAGAGCAGTGCTCCACCCGGGCCTTCGCCGTCTCCGGCGCGGACATCGAATGCATGCAACACCTTTTCCTGACCAAGCGCGTTGATTCGGTAGACCGTGCCGCCCGCTTTGACCTGGCCGCCGGCGAGAGTCGTTCCATAGAACCAATTCTTGACGGCGATTAAACCGGCACTGGGATGTCCCCCATCGAGCGGCGCCCCCTTGAAGGCGTGAAGAACGCGCTCGTCACCCGAAGGGCTAATGGCAAAAACGGTCCCTTTGTTATGCCTTCCGCCTTCTTGCGTCGTTCCATAGAGTACGCCCCCGATCGGCAATAAAGACGATGCCGGATGCGAACCATCGTTCGACGCGCCGAAACTGTGGATGACCTGCTCGACGCCCGCAGGCGTGATCGAGAACACCGTTCCCGCATCGTACTCACCGCCGTAGTAGGTGGTGCCGTAGAGCGTACGGTCCATGACGGCGAGGCCGCCCTCAGGATAGGCGCTGTCGTTGGGTTTTCCGCAGAAGGTGTGCAGCAGGTGTACGCGGCCCAGCGACGTCATCGAAAAAACCGTTCCGTAATTACAAGCTCCGTAGGCCGACGCCGTGCCGTAGAACTTCCCTTTGAAATACGTGAGCGGCGCGACCGGCCATGCTCCGGTTGGACCTTTGAAACTATAGAGCTGAGAATAGCGGGACGCGCTTGCGAGCTCGCCTGAGCCCTGAGCCGCATTCTGCTGCGCCGGCGGCACAGCGGAGATCGCGCCGGCTTGCGAGCAGCCTGCGACCAATACGAAACAAGCGGTGAGCGTCAAGCGCAGCATCGCTACGGCAATAACTTGAAGATCGAGCCGTAGTATTTGGAGCCGCCGCCCCAGTAGGTGGTTCCATAGAGCAGGTCGGCGACGTTTATCAACGGTGCATCGGGATTCGCGCCGTCGGGATATCCGGTGAAGCGATAGATTACGCGCTCTCTGCCGAGTTGATCGACGCGATAGATAACTCCGCAACGACCTGAGGTCAAGGCTTTGGCGCCTTGCAATGCCGTGCAGTAATTGGGCTTGCTCGGGAAGTAGCCGCCACCGGTTGTCGTTCCGTAGAGATTGCCGCCGGCTTCGGCCAGGGCGCCGGCCGGAGTTGCGCCGTCCGTGCTCCTACCGAAGCTGTGCAGAACGAGCTCCGAGCCGCCGGTGGACATCTCGAAGACGGTTCCGGAACCGTACTGTCCGCCGATCAGCGTCGTTCCGAAGAGCACGCCGCCGTAGTAAAGCAGCGTTCCGCTCGGGCCTTCACCGTCGCCCGTCGTTACGCCGAAACCGTGCAGCACTCTCTCTTGACCGAGCACGTTGATGCGATAGACTGAGCCGCCCGCTTTGATTTGGCCCCCGGCGAGCGTCGTTCCATACAGCCAATTCCTGACACGAATGAGACCCGCTCCAGGATGTCCACCATCCGTCGGCGCGCCGGCGAAACTATGAATCACGCGCTCTTGGCCCGACGACGTGACGGCAAACACCGTTCCCTTATCGCGCGTTCCACCGTTGCGAGTGGTACCGTACAGAACTCCCGCGATCGGCAGCAACTGCGACTGCGGAAAAACGCCGTCGTGATACCTTCCGAAGTTGTAGACGACGTGCTCGTCACCGGAAGTGCTCACCGAAAACACGATGCCGCCGCCGTACTTGCCGCCCGAAGCCGTCGTGCCGTAGAGCGTGCCGTTCATGACGGTGAGGCCGGCCTCCGGATACGCGCCGTCGCTGAAGCTATCGGTGAATGCGTGCAACACGCGCACGCGGCCGAACGGCGTCATCGAAAAAACGGTTCCGTAGCCGCTTCCGTAGGACGACGTGGTGCCGTAGAACGTGCCGTTGAAATAAATCAACGGCGCTTCAGGCTGACCTCCCGATGACGATCCCTTGAAGCTAAAAAGCTGAAGATAGCCGCTCGATCCCGCTGAGTGAAGCAAAGGCGCAACGGCATTCGACGATGTCGCCGGAGGCGACAAGCTCGCTCCCATTCCAGAGCATGCGGCAAGGAAAACGCAGCAAACGATCAGCGTAGCGACCCGCACCATAACCCACCTCCGAGCGCCAGCGAAATGGCGACGCTTACATTCCGTTCCGTGCTCCGGCGGTCCTAGCCGCGCAGACCGCAACAAGAGTGACGGCGGCAGGTGATCCTTTAGCTCTTGATTGGGACGAACTTTCGCGGCTTTTGCGAGAAATCGAAGCAGTCGCCGCCGGGCGACGTCGCCCGCTCGTCGGCTGCGGCGAGTGGAGCAAGTCCGAAGAGATCTTCGGCGAAGCGCAGGACGCTGGCGGTTTCGTAGTCGACGTGCGAGACGTAATCGCGCTTGGCATACGGCGAGACGACGAGCAGCGGAACGCGAAAACCGAGGCCGTCGTAGTCCAGCATCTTCGGCCCGACGTGGTCGTAAAAGCCGCCCCAGTCTTCCCACTGCACGAAGATCGCGGTAGTGTCCCAAAACTTGCTCTCGCCGACGGCGTTCACAACCGCCGCGACCCAAGCCGGCCCAGTTCCGGCGCCGCAGCCGACGTCGTCGGAGTCGGCACAGGTCGGCGTCACCCATGTGACGTCTGCGAGCTTGCCGTTTGCAACGTCGGTCAAGAACTGTGTCGGCGGTGTAACAATGTTCTTACGATCGCGCGCTCGGTTGAGAACTTTTTCATCGAAGGTAAAACTCGACCATGTAAAATTTTGGTTGTCCACATAGAACCGCCAGGAGAGTTTGCCGGCGTCCAGCTCGTTGGCAAGCGTGTCATAGGTGAAGCACGCCGGCTCTAAGCCGATTACTCGGCGACCGAGCGTGAGCTTCGGAACCATGCCCTGGCCGGGCGGCGCGTTGCAGCCGCCGGTACCTGTCGGGTAGTTAACTGCGTGGTGAGCCTGAGCGGCGACGATGTACTGGTGCGCGGTAAATCCGCCGTCGAGCTGCGACGCAAACATACGGTCCGCGACGACCCACTCGCGCGCCATATCGAAGTACGGTTTCGAATCGCGGTGCGGCACGTAGGCGTACATCGGATATTTGACGCCCTTCGGACGGCGATGAAACGGCTCGTTATTAAAGCCGTTCATGCGGCAGTCCGTGCCCAAGAGTTTTTCGGTTCCGTTGCAAGCAACGAACATTGAATATGCCGACGTGTCGATGTCGTAGTTGGTCTTGAGGCTGATCGGCGCAAGCTTTATGACTTTGCCGGTAGATATCTCACCCATGGACTTGGTGTCGGCGCCTGGATAACCTTGAAACAGATCGTCGAAGCTGCGTCCGGCCTGCACGACGTACACGACGTGAGTGATTTTGCCACTGCCGGCTGCAGTTGCAAAGCTCGGAGCAAGCGTGACGTTCGGCAGCGAGCCCTGCGGCGGGCTGCCGGCGATACCGCCGCAGCCGCCGAGCGTCAATGCAATAGCGAGAGGGGCGTACCGCATGATGCCTCCTATTTTGGTGCGACGCTAAGCGTAACCCCGTATAACTCGGCCGCGTCCGGAACGTGCACCACTTTTTCGGATTTGCCGCCGGCCGGATACGGCCAGTAACCAACGCTGTGAATCGTGCGATAGAAGCTGCCATACGGCATCAGGATCGACGAGCCCGCGATCCAAAACTGAACCAGCAAGTCGCCGCGCTGGCCTTTGAAGCGCAGGCTCTTTACCGCGAAGCCCCTGGAACCGGCTACCTTGACCCGGTAAACCATATCGTCAAACGTGTCTTCGAAAGCGATGTACTTTCCATCCCACTGGACCGCTCCCGGATAGTGGATCTTCTGGTCGAGTGTAATGTCGGTGAAAGAGGTGCTTCCCTTGGGCAGCTCGGCGAACTCCGTCTGCGTCGTACCGCTGTTGACGCCGTCAACAAAGAGATTCCCGCGGTCG
>JAFAHB010000226.1 GCA_019237435.1 Vulcanimicrobiota bacterium | reverse complement strand
CCCGGACGGATTGTATAACGCGCTTTACGTTTTCGCGCCGGTCGGTGGTTACGTCGTTTACGATAAGCGACAGCTGGTGCCGTTTGCGGAGTGGTTTCCGGGGCGGCGTTTTCTTTCATGGCTACCCTACGTTGGCGCACTCAACGGGGGTCTCGTTCCCGGGACCGTCGAGGGGGTCTATCCGACGAGCGCGCTGCCGATTGCGCCGCTGATCTGTTGGGAATCCGCATTCGCCGATCTCGCGTACGAGCAGGTTCGGCGCGGTGCGCAATTACTCGTCGTGAGCACCGACGACGCATGGTTCGGTAAGACGTCGGGTCCGTACATGCACGCTCAAATCGCGCAACTGCGCGCCATCGAAACGGGCGCGTACGTCGTCCGCGCTGCCGCAACCGGAATCAGCGGCATCGTGGCGCCCGATGGGCGCTGGCAGACGCGCAGCAAACTCGGCAAGCGCACCGTCGTGCGCGGACACGTCGGTCCGCGCGTTCCGACGATTTTTTCGCAGGTTGGTCCGACGACGATCGGCCTGCTGATCGCGGTTCTCTACATCGCGCTGCTGGTACCGATGGAAACGGCGCCGGCCGATGCGAAAGAGTGGCCCGATGCGCGTTAAGGCACTGTGGTGGAAACGGATTGCGGTGGCCGCAGGCGTCGCACTCGGAATCTACGTCGTCGTCGAGATCGTTCTGGCGGGCGGCGGCGCGCCGCCGCTTCCGTCGAATCAGGCACCGATCGACCTGCGCGGCGGTCACGTGATGAACAATCACATTGCGACGCGCTCGTGGTCGTTCGACTACGACCACGCTCGGCTCTCGCCCGACGGAATGAGCGGCACGGTCGACGGCGTCCGCAACGGCATCGTCTTTCGCAAAGGCAAGCCCTATCTGCGAATATCCGCCAAGCGCGTCACGCTGAACATTCAAACGCTGGATTTCACGGCGGTCGGAAAGGTGCACATCGAGCGCATCAACGATCCGCAGCAGCGCGCGTTCGATACCGACCTCGTCACGTGGACGAACGATGCCAAGGTGCTTCGCATGTCGCACCCCGCGTACGTCCATTCAGGCGATCAAACGTTGCGCATAGACGGCATCACCGTCAACTTCGACGATAATACCGTTCATTTGGGGAAGGTTAGCGGCGGCCTCGACATCCACCACTAGAAATCAAGAAAAGGCTTTCATTTAGATGCAGCGCTAGGAGCGTGGGGCCGACGTTTACTGCGGTAATCGAGGCCCCAGGCGACAACGCGCCGCGCTAAATGAAAGCCCTTTTTAGCGCGGTTCGTCGAGTTTGCGCTTAGCTTCGGCGATGAGCTTCTTGACCTACTGGCCACCCTTGTGCGCGATCTCCTCGTAGAAGTCCGAGCCGTACTTTTCTTTGACTACTTTGCCGCCTTTTTGGCCGATGGTTTCGTAAAACTCGACGCCGTGCCGGTCGCGCGTCGCCTTGCCGCCCTTACGTCCAATGTCCTCGTAAAACGTCGAGCCGTACCGATCCCGGACGGTATCCCCGCCCTTCTTGCCGGCCTCGCGCACTGACATTTCTCGCTTGGACACACGATCGTGCTTCTCAGCCATCGGTCCTAGCTTACCCACTATGGGTACGATGCGCTAGGATGCGGCCGCTTTGCGCTTCGGGCGCTGGCCGCCCTTTTGACCGATCACTTCATAGAAGGAAGGGCCATACTTGCTCTTCGTCGCCTCGCCGCCTTTGCGGCCGATTTCCTCGTAAAACTCCGAGCCGTACTTTGCCTTCACTCGCTCGCCGCCCCGGCGGCCGGCTTCACGAACGCTCATACCACCGGCTTGCCCGGTCTCTTGTGCCATGTCGACTTTCCTCTCTTGGATCGAAGGGACCAATACTCTATTCCCATACAAGCGCTCGGTAAACTCAGGATTCCCTGAGAAAACCCTCGGCCGAGCTTAAATCGCGGTTGGAGCGGCCCACCAGGAGCTCGTAGACGGCGCGCGTCCGCTCGCGCAGCTGCTCGCGGTTACCGTCGTTCTCGATGATGAAGTCCGCCGCGCGGCGCGCCCGCTCCGGCTCGATCTGGGCCGCCATGCGCGCGCGAACGCGGCTCTCGTCCAGACGGTCTCGCTCGACGACGCGAGCGATCCGCTGTTCGAGCGGCGCTAGGACGAGCACGGACTTGTCGACGCTGCGATCGTAACCGCTTTCGAAAAGCAAGGGCACGACGTGCACGACCAGCTGACCCGGCCTGGCGCGAGCCTCGCGCTCGAGCGCGATGCGCCGAATGTGCGGATGCAGTAGCGCGTTGAGCCGCTCGCGAGCCTTCGGATCGCTAAACACGATGTCCGCAAGCGCCGCACGGTCGAGTGAGCCGCCGCGGACCGTTTGCGGCCAGACGCGCGCGATCTCACGCAGACCGTCGCTATTTGGCGCGACGACTTCGCGAGCGATCGCGTCGGTATCCACGACGAACGCTCCTTGCTCGGCGAAGATTGATGCGACCGCACTCTTTCCCGACCCGATGCCGCCGGTCAACCCAACGCGCATCGTGCGCCCTATTGCACGGTCGGCGACTCCGCCGGGCTCTGCGCAGCCTGATCGAGACCGATCTCTTCCTCGGCGGCGTACTGTTCGATTTCTTCGGGGGGCACGTCGGCGACGTGTTGGATCGACGCGGTAATCCGACGGGTCGCGTGATTGATCGTCAGAAGCGTTACTTCGACCTCTTGGCCGGCACTGAACTGAGCCGACGCATCAAACTCGCCTTTAGGCACCATCGCCAAGATGCCCGGAATCACTTCGACGAGCAGATAGTTCGGCGTAACCTTCACGATCTGCGCGGAAAGCTTATTCGTCTCGTAGAGGCGGTCGGCGTACTGGTCCCAAGGATCCGGCAACGCGTGCTTGAGCGACAGGCTGACCTTCTTCGCCTCCGGATCGAACTTCATGATCTCGACCTGAACGACGTCGCCGATCTTGACGACTTCGGATGGATGCTTGATGCGCGCGTATGCCAGTTCGCTGTTGTGGATCAAACCGTCGATGCCGCCGAGGTCGACGAATGCGCCGAAATCCGCCAATCGCACGACGACGCCCTCGCGAATCTGACCGACCTCAAGGGTGTCGAGCAGCTCCTGCTTCTTGGCTTGCAATTCTTCCTCGAGAACCAGACGCTGCGAAAGGACGACGCGATGGCGCTTATGATCGAGATCGATCACTTTCAGGCGTAGATGCTGACCTACGAGCTCGTCGAGATTCCCGACGGGCTGACGACGGATCTGCGAAGCGGGCACGAACCCTCGCATGCCCAAGTCGACCAGAACGCCGCCCTTGACCACTTGCGTAACGGTTGCTTCGATGACTTCGTCGCGCTCGTGAGCTTCGATGACTTTCTCCCAGGTCTTGAGTGCGCGAGCGCGCCGTTCCGAGAGGAAGAGCGTGCCGTCGAGCTCGTCGATCCGGTGCACCATGACTTCGACGGTATCGCCGACGCGCAGCAACTTGGGATCCAGGGCGAGCGATAGTTCGCGAAATGGAAGGACGCCCTCGGATTTGCCGCCGACGTCGACGAGCACCTCGTCTTTGTCTTTCTGGACGATCGTGCCGGTCAGCACTTGTCCCTCATCGAGAACCTTGAGCGATTCTTCGTACAGGCGCTGCTCGAGCGCCAGTTGATCTTCCTCTTGATGTGTCGCAGCAACTTCAGTTGTAGTGATTTGATTCTCCCACTTTCATAAATTTTTCTTATCGTTGGCAGCGGCGGCACCACCACGTTCCGCGTTGCGCGAGCACGGTTCGCACGATGCTCGTGCCGCAGCGCGGACAAGGGCACCCGTGTTTGCCGTAGACCGAGAGGTCGTTTTGGAAACCACCCTGCAGTCCGTCGGCATCGACATAGTCGTCGACGCTTGTTCCCCGCATTTCGATGGCGCGGCGCAAGACGTCAACGATGGCGCGATGTAAGCGGTAAATCGCCGGCTTTGTCAATCTTCCGCACGGAAGGCTCGGACGGATCCGAGCTT
>JAFAHB010000312.1 GCA_019237435.1 Vulcanimicrobiota bacterium | reverse complement strand
TGGCGTAAAACCCGGAGCCTTTAAACAGGATCGGCGCGGGATTGAAGACCCGCCGAAGCTCGCCTCCACAGGCATCGCACGGGCGCCCGTAGCTCTCATCGAACCCGTGACGCACTTCGTGCACGCGTCCGCACTTCGTGCAGGCATAGTCATAGAGCGGCATGGTCAAAGTATACCCAGGCTAGCACTCATGGTCAATGAGTGCTAGCACGCCGCCGCGCCCTAGAAGTCGGCCAGGACGGCATCATCGCGCCTGTACTCGACGAGGCCCTTGAAGTGGACGAGCGAGTCGTCGAGCGCGCTCGCCACGCGCCGGCCTCGCTGCCATCGATCGAGAAGGGTGCCGAGCCGTCCGTGGTACGCCGGATAGGACAAGCGGACGTGAAGTTTGGAGTTCGTGGTTCGGCTTTCGATCCGAAACTCGAACCGGCGCCGTACGGAAAAGGCCCCGACCAGCGAGAGCCTATGGTTTGCGATCAGACCATCGACTTCGTACAGTTCCTCTTCATCGCCGGGCAGCCACGATCGAACGACCACCTCGCTACCCACGGAAAGTTCGCGATCGCCCTGACTGCGCCGTGCACTGCGCAAAAACGAGAGCCATACCGGCCACTTTTCCACAGCGCAGAGCAGCGCGAACGCCTCCTCCGCCGAGCAATCGAGATCGAGACTCGCGCTATGCGATTGCAGTCCGCGCGAAATAGCAGAGTCGCTACCGGCCATAACGCCGGCTTATTCTGCGGGCCCGCGAACCCTATCCTCTCCGAGCTCGCCGCCGATCAGCGCGGTCGCGAACAGCACCAGACTGGTTACCCCGAGCGGCAGCGCAGCTTCGTCTATTCGAAAGCGCGCACTATGCCCGGGATGGGTCGCGCCTGCTGCGGCGCTGCGCACACCTAAACGAATCAACAGTCCCGGCACGCGTTCTGCGAAGTACGCAAAGTCTTCCGCACCCATGGTCGCCGGCTGCTCTTCCACGCGAATCGCCGTACGTTCGCGCAGATAGCGCGCGAATCGCAGCGCGAGCCCCGCGTCGTTTCGAACCGGCGGATAACCTCGCACGATGCGGACGTGCGTCTCGACGTTGTACGCAGACGCCACGCCGCCAACGATGCGCCGTAGACGCGTCTCGAGCGCATCGCGCACCGCAGGATCGTGCGCACGGAGCGTTCCGCTCAACCGCACTTCGTCAGCGATCACGTTGTTGCGGTACCCGCCTGCGATCGTTCCGACCGTTAGCACGGCACTCGCCAACGGGTCGGTCTCACGAGCGACGACGTTCTGCAACGCGAGCACGATCGCGGCCGATGCCGGAATCGCGTCGATCGCGGTATGCGGATAGCCGCCATGGCCTCCGCTTCCGCGGATATCTACGTAAAACTCATCCGCCGAGGCGCTCACGGCTCCCGGGGAAATGCCGACGGCACCGGCGTCCAAGCGCGAATCTACGTGAAGCATCGCAATTCCGTCTACGCGCGGGTTATCGAGCGCGCCCTCTTCGATCATCGGCAATGCGCCGCCCGGGCCTTCTTCCGCCGGCTGAAAAATCAGCACGACGCTGCCGGCGAGATCGTTCTTCATCCCGACGAGCACGTGCGCGGCGCCGAGCAGCATCGCGGTGTGCGCATCGTGGCCGCAGGCGTGCATCTTCCCCTCGATCTCCGAAGCAAACGGCACCCCGCTTCGCTCCCCGATTGGAAGCGCATCCATGTCAGCGCGCATCGCCGCCACAGGCCCCGCTTTCGCACCCTCGATGGTCGCGACCACTCCGGTTTTCGCGATTCGACGATGTGCCACGCCGAGCGCATCGAGCTCACGCTCCACGAGTGCGGCGGTCTCGTGTTCTTCGAATCCCAACTCGGGGCGGCGGTGAATCGCGCGGCGGAGCTCGATCACCCGCGCGGTAAGCGGTTCGTTTACTTCGATGGACATTACGAGCGTTCTTGACGAACCGGTACTTTCGTTCCCGCCGCCGAATCGAACGCACCCTACGCCGCATGATGACCGCCGATCTCGCCCTGGCGCTGCTGATCAACCGCACGAGCGCCTTTTACCAGGCAAACTCCCCGAGCTATATGACGTACGTCGAGCACACCCACGTCAGCGCCCCGACGCTGGGTCGCGCGCAGGACATCGACCGTTCGGTCTCGGTCCGCGTCGCCGACGATCTTGCCCTCATGAAAGACCTACCCAACGGCGAACAACGCCTCGGCCAAGCTTTTCCTATCGTCGCATACTTCGATCCCATCTCGAACTTCAAGTTCAGCTACTTCGCAAACCTCAAGCGCGTAGACATCATCCTCGATCGGGGAGCGCCCTTCTATCTGAACATCCCCGCGGCCGATCCGGGCGTCAACGCGGTCGTTCCATATAACAGCTACTGGGCGGCGCACTACGCGAGCGACTCCACCGATGCCGCACTGCACGTCCAAATAGATCCGACGCCTCGCGTGCAGCAAGGCCTCTATCCATCCGACGTCGCCGAAGACGCCACGACCCAGCTTCCCTCCCACATCGAGATGCGCTCGGCCGGGGGCAGTGACGAGATGTTTTCGCTCGACTACGCGGTAATCGACGGACACTGGGTGATCGTGCACGGCACGTTCAGCCAAACGATGCATGTCGCATTTCTCACGTATAAGATCGTCGCCGACGTGCGGTTCAGCGATATTGCGTTTCCCGCCGAACCGCCCGATCCTCGCCTAGCCGGAACGCCTACGCCGGGAGCGTCTGCGACACCGTAGCCGTCAGCGGGAGCTGTTCGGGCGAGGGATGCGCCTCGCCGTTGGGCGTCGGGTGATCCTTGGGCGCGACCCACATGTAGACGTTTGGAATCAGCAGCAGCGTAAGCACGAGAGAGCTGAAGACGCCGCCGATCACGACGATGCCAAGGCTCGAGCGCGACGCCGAACCGGGGTCGAGCGCGAGCGCGAGCGGCACGTTGCCAGCCATCACCGAGAAGCTCGTCATGATGATGGGGCGGAATCGCGTGTGGGCGCTCTCCCTGATCGCCGCAAGCTTGTCTAAACCGCGTGACCGCAACGTGTTGGCGTAATCAACCAACAGAATACCGTTTTTTGTCGCAATCCCGATGAGCAAAATCGTACCGATAAGCGAAAACAGATTCAGCGTGCGGTGCGTGAGAAAGAGCGCGCCGATGGCGCCGATGGCGGCTACCGGGACCGAGAATATGATGATGAAGGGCGAAACGTAGCTGTTGTAAAGCGCGACCATTAGAAGATAGACAAGAATAACCGAGACGATCATCGACAGCCCCATGCCGAGGAGCGTCTGGTGCATGAAGTCTTGCTGACCCAGTGGAGCGGGTCTCACGACGATGTTGGGAGGGAAGTGCAGCGACCGCATGCGCTTGAACAGCGTGCCCTCGACGGCCGAAAGCGATGAGTTCGACGCGTAGTTCGCGTTGACGTGAACGACGTTGCGCCGGTCGGTGCGTGTCACCAGCGGCGCGGTCGGTGTCGATACGAAATGCGCGATGTCCCCGAGATAGACGATGCCGCCGGTCGAAGAGCGGATCGCTACGGACTTGAGGTCGTCGAGGCTCGCGCGATCGGCCTCCGGGTAGATGACTTGAACCTGCTCCAGACCTGACGTCGTCTCGAATTGCGTTGCCAAATTGCCGCCGAAGGCCGCGCCCGCTGCTTGCGCGGCTTGGCCGAGGTCGACGCCGAGCGCCTGGGCTTTCTTGCGCTCGAATTGAATTGAGATTTCGGGTGCGAGCTGCGTACCGGTGCTGTTGACGCTCGTCGCACCTGGAACTCGTCGCAGCAACTGCTCGACTTGCTGCGCGTATGGCGTTGGATCGCCTCCGGTGAGATCGGTCACGAGCAGGTCGATAGGCTGCGAGTTTCCGCCCTGCGTGGACGTCGCCGGAACGACGACGGCCTGTACCTCGGGCGGCAACGTCCGCGCGGCGACGCCCCTGAACTGAGTAGCCCAATACTCGGTCGACTGCGCGCGGTCGTCTTTGAGCCAGACGTGCACTTGGCCGACGTTGTTTTGGCTGACGAATCCGCCGAACGACGCTGCATAGGCACCTGCAACGGTCGTTACGGCGAAGGTATCGGGATTGTTCAAAACCCGGCGTTCGAGGTCGAAGGAGCCCTTCTCCACCGTCGCGAGCGGCGTGCCGATCGGATAGATGAGCTGGATGTAGATTTCGCCGCGATCCACCGGCGGAATGAACTCTTCGCCCACGGCGCCGAGGCCGACCAGCGCGAGCGCCAATACGAACGTCCCCGCGCAGAAGAGCGCGACGAGCTGCGGGTGCTCGAGGCTCCACGGCAGCACGCGATCCGTGTACCAAGTGCGCGTGTCGTCGAATCTTTCTCCAAACCAATCGATGACGCGCCACGGCTTCCAATGAGAGCGCAAAGCCCACAGCCCCGCCAACGTTGGCGTAATCGTAAACGAAACGAAGAGCGAGGTCAGCGTCGAGATCACGACCACAATCGCGAACTCGGCTATCTGGCGGCCGACTTGGCCCTGAATAAATGCGATTGGAAAGAAGACGACGACGTCCACCAGCGTGATTACGACCGCGGCGGCGCCGATCTCTTCGCGTCCTCGAACGGCCGCCTCTTCCGCGGGTTGCTTGAGCTGCGCGAAGTGCCGCTCAATGTTCTCCAGCACGACGGTCGAATCGTCGACCAATATGCCGATAACCAGCGACATGCCCAGCAGCGAGATCGTGTCGATCGTCAGGTGCATCAGCTTCATCGCGGTGATCGCAATTGCCAACGAGGTCGGGATCGAGATGCAAACCACCACGGCGCTGCGCCACGATCGCAGAAAGAACAGCATCGCGATGCACGTGAAGAGTATCGCGAGCCCCAGCGTTCGCATGACGATGACGATCTGCTGCTGCGTGAAGCGCGACTGCACGTTGATGACGCGGAAGCTGATCTCCGGGAATTGCCGTTCGATCTG
>JAFAHB010000301.1 GCA_019237435.1 Vulcanimicrobiota bacterium | reverse complement strand
CGCCGAGTGTAGCGGCCGGTTGCTCTGGGGGTGGGGCCTTTACGGCGTCGCCATGGCTTGGCTTTGGCGGCTCGCTGGTCCAAGCGATGTGGCCCATGCCGTCGCGTGGGTGGCCGCGCTCGTGGCTGGCGCCATTGTGTGGCTAGCCCTCCGGGAGTCCTGACGGTGGAACGAATGGACGCGGCGCAGGCGCGCGAGCACATCGAAATGATCGAGCGGATCTTAGCTGAGTCGCATCCGCGGCTCTGCGCCGGCGGGGAGTTTTTTGTCGTTTGGGGCATCGCCTCGGCCTACCTAACGGTGCTCTTCGAACTCGTCGCCCAAGGCGCGGTGCCGGTCGTCGCGGAGTGGTCGGCGGCGATCGTCCTCTTGGGCGCGGTGCTCTATACCGGTCTGCGCGGCCGGGCCTTAGGGCGGACGCTCGCGCGCACCTCGCTGGTTCAGCGAGAGTTCTTCAACGTGCTTTGGATAACGATCGGCCTCGCTTTCATCGTCAACGTCGCCGCGTTCCGAATTTTTCCGGGCATCGCGAGCGCCGGAATTTGGAGCGTCGCGGAAGCGATCGTTTTGCTCTACATCGGCATGCACGGCAATCGCCGCGCGCAGTTTGCGGGCGCGCTCGTCGTTGCGTCCATCGTCGTCGCGAACTTCCTCGCGCCGGCACTGAGCGCGTACGTGTTGGCAGCCGGCATGCTCGCCGGCTACACCGGCTTCGGTTTGAGCGAGCTGCTCGCTCGCGACTAAAGGCCGCTTTAGCACATGGACGAGCTGCTGTTGTCGAAGGTACGTCTCGGTGTCGTTGCCGAGCTGCTGAACTTCGATTGGGTAGCATTTTCCGAACTGGTGCGCGCGCTCGACGTAAGCAACGGCAACCTCGGAGCGCACATGATCAAGCTCGTCGATGCAGGCTACGTCGAGGAAGAGAAGAGCTTCGTCAATCGCCGCCCGCTTACGCGCTACCGCCTCACCAAACGGGGTCGCGACGCGTTCGCCGCCCACGTCTTGCAGCTTCAGGCGCTGCTGAAGGAAGCAAAGTAGAACGTGCAAGAAACCGTATTAACCTTTGTAGATGTCGCTAAGTCGTACGGCGACGTTCGCGCCCTGCACTCGCTTTCGGTTGCGGTGCAACGCGACGAGATCGTTGCGTTGCTCGGCCCCAACGGTGCAGGTAAGACCACGGCGCTCGAAATTGCGTTGGGCCTGCGCGCTGCCGACGGCGGGCGCGTGCGTTTGTTCGGCGGCTCGCCGCAAAGCGCTGCGACGCGTCGGAGGCTCGGAGCTACGCCGCAAGAGACGGGATTTCCCGACATGCTGCGAGTCGAAGAGATCGCTGCGTTC
The DNA here is from genome assembly GCA_019237435.1 of Vulcanimicrobiota bacterium. GTDB lineage: Bacteria > Vulcanimicrobiota > Vulcanimicrobiia > Vulcanimicrobiales > Vulcanimicrobiaceae > Cybelea. The sequence goes on along the minus strand of JAFAHB010000301.1, from coordinate 12,372 downwards.
GTCGCCGAGCACTATCCGAGCCATGCGCCGATCGGTGCGACGCTGGAACGATTCGGTCTCGCCGAGCTTGCCAAACGTCGCGCTCAAACGCTCTCGGGCGGCGAATCGCGCCGGCTCGCACTGGCCCTTGCGTTCATCGGCGACCCCGAGTTCGTCGTTCTCGACGAGCCGACGACCGGCTTGGACGTAGAATCGCGGCGGCGCCTCTGGGAGGTCGTACGCAATTTGGGGTCGCGCCGATCGATACTCTTCACGACTCACTATCTCGAAGAGGCTGAGGCGCTTGCGACGCGGATTCTCGTGCTCGATCGCGGGCAGCTGCTCTTCGACGGAGCCCCCCGAACGTTGCGCGGGCTCATCGGAGGGCGTCGGCTCAGCTACGTCGGTGCCGACGGCCCGGTCAGCGTAACGACCCAGGATGCCGACGCCTACATTCGCGCGATGGTGAACGGCGCGGTCGTCTTCTCCGATTTGGAGATCGTCCGGCCTTCGCTCGAGGAAGCATTCTTGACGCTTACGGGAGGTTCGCAGTGAATTCGCTCGCGCTGGTTCGGGCGCACGCCCGCGTTGGGTTTTTGGACTTGATTCGTTGGCCCGGATACGTCGTGCCGACGGTCGTCTTTCCGGCGATGTTCTATGTGTTGTTCGACTTGCCGTTTGCGCGGCGCAGCGTGCCCATTGCGGATGCGACGGCGCTCGCATTCATCGTGTTCGCGATTGCGGGCGTGACGTTCTATCAGTTCGGCGTCGGCATCGCGCAAGAGCGCGGCCGGCCCTGGGAACGCTACATCCGCACGCTGCCGGCGCCGGCGTCCGTGCGCTTTGCTGCGCGCATTGGGGTCGCGCTGGCATTCGGTATCATGACGGCGAGCCTCGTCGCGCTGACTGCCCGCGCCTTCACGCCTATCGATCTCTCGATCTCGCAATGGCTGCGCGTTTTCGTCTATTGCCTTGCGGGCGGCGTGCCGTTCGTGCTTATCGGCATCTCGCTCGGATACTGGGTCTCGGCGCGCGCGGCCGTCCCCATCGCAACGGCCTTGAACCTGCTGCTCGCCTACGCGGGTGGCTTGTGGATGCCGCCGTCGGATCTGCCGCGGTTCGTCGCGGCCATCTCGCCGTACTTGCCGACGCGCGAGTTCGCGGAGTTGTTGTGGAGCGTTGCCGGTTCGGGAGAGACCCTACGCCCACTCTTCGGTCTTGCTGCCTACGCCGCGCTCTTCGGAATCGCCGCCACCGTAGGCTATCGCCGCGACGAACGCAAGCGCTACGCCTAGCGGTGGTATAATGGCGGCCTCATCGCACGCTACTGCGGAGGACTAGCCATGCAACGCTCCACTGGAATCGGCGGCGCATTCTTGGGCGCCGTCTTGCTTATCGCTATTGCGGCGTGCTCGGGACACGCCCCGGGCGGCAGCGCGCTGCCTCCCGCCGGCCAAGAGATGCTTCGCAACCCTGCGCCGAATACGTCGCCGACACCGCCGGTCACGGCGCCGGTAACCATCCCGTACCCGTACACGAATGAGTGGACGACCAAGACGTGGGCCGGTCCGACCTCACCGCCCACGGTTCAAAAGGGAAGCGACTCAGGCGTCACTACCGTGAAGTTCGCACTCGACAAAAAAACCGGCATCTACGACGTCGTGGAGCTGATCAAATCGAAGAGCGGCTCGTTCGAGAATTTGAACTCGGCGATCGGATTTTTGCGCCACCATGGCGGCATCGCCCAGATCATCCTGTCGGACAACTACACGTACACTGCGGGAAGTTTTAGCGAAACGGGAATGGACACGTATCCCAACGGCCAGAACTCGTTCGACTTCCCCCTCACGACCGGGAACCGGTGGAGCGCGGCGGCGGGTCACTCGTCGTACGTCAACATCCATCAATCGGGAAAGAACGCGTTTGCCGAAAACACCGCGTACACCGAAGCCGCCGACGGCACCTATCGCTCTCAAACCTCGTTTTCCAACATTCACGGCAATCAGAATCAGAACAACTATGCTTCGACGACGCACGTTTTGCTGAACAAAGCATCGGACTACACTCTCTCCGAGCGCGCCGCGGGATACAATAAACTGACGCAGCTCTTCGAACTTCCGAAGAACGGCGACATCGCCGTACGCTCAGAAGGGAAGGAGCCGCTACCGTTCAAGCGCGGAACCGTCAAAGTCCCCGATTGGTATCCGGGCGACGGCTCGCTGCCGGGCACGCTGTATTCCGATCAATTCCACGTCGTCGGCACCGAGTATGCGCCGTCGCCGCAGTGTGGCTCCCGAGAGGGGCAGCTGGCCACGGAAGTCGTCGAAAAATTCGCGAACTTAGATCCCGTCCAGGGCTTCTATAACACCTACACGGCGTGGTACTATCTCATGCCGCTCGCCAAAGGCCAATACTGGTTTGGGTGCATCATCGAAAAGTATGCGAACCGCACGTACGCCAACGGTTGGGCGATGAGCGCCGGCAGCTGGGGCAAGCTGAGCTCGGAGCAGATCGGCACCGAGATATTGATTGCGTCCAAGGTAAAATCGCAAGCGCTCTTCGGCGGGCTATCGCTGCCCGCGCTGACCTTCCCGCCGATCGCGTTTCGACCGATGTCACTGCGATAGCGCCTCGAACTCGCGAGCGAGCTCGTGCGCCGCGCGCAAACCTTCGTCGAAGGCGCGCACGGCGTCGAGCTCGCCGGCGTCCGCCGCTCCGCCGACCACGCGGAATGGGACCCCGAGCGCGCGAATCGGTTCCAGCAGAACGTCGTTGCGTTCTTGCCCGGCCGCAATGACGACGGTATCCGCTTCGATGGTGCGCGCCGATCCGTCGGCGTTGCGCACGCGAATTCCCTCGGGAACGATCGCCTCGTAGCTCACGTTCGGCAGCGTCTCGACGCCTGCCGCGCGCAGCGCGCGGACGACCGCCCAGCGCGTCGTCTTGCCGATGCGATCGCCGATGGTCGCGCCGCGGCGCATGAGCGCGACTTTCTTGCGTCCTGCGATGAGCAGCGCCCCGTTCGGCGGAGCCGCAAGACCCTGCTCGTAGAGGAAGCGCGTGCTCTCGTCGGTGGCGGCCTCGCCGAAGCTCAAGTAATGCGCGACGTCCACGCCGATTCCGCCGGCGCCGACGATCGCGACTCGTTCCCCGACCGCGCAATCGCGCAGTAGTACGTCGGCGTAGGAGACCACGTGCGGCAGGTTCTTGCCCGCGAGTGCGGCTTGACGTGGAACGACGCCGGTAGCGAGCACGATTCCGTCAAGACTTTTCAACGCTGCGACGTTGGTCATGCTGTCGTTGAGCCGAACCTCAACGGCTAAGCGCGCGAGCTCGTTGGCGAAATAACGAATCGTCTCGCCGAAGTCGCGCTTGCCCGGAATCTTTCGCGCCATTCGGAACTGACCGCCGAGCTCGCTCTGCGCTTCGAAGAGCTCGACGCGATGGCCGAGCGCAGCCAGGGCGCGCGCGCACTCGAGGCCGGCCGGTCCCCCGCCGATCACGGCAAAGCGTCCGCGCCGCTTCGGCGCGCGGTTTTCGACGAACTCCAGCTCTCGGCCGGCGCGCGGATTGACCATGCAGGAGACCGGCGCGTCGAGCAGCGAGCGATCGATGCAGGCTTGATTGCAGGCGATGCACGTGTTGACCAGCACCGCTTCGTTGCGCGCCGCCTTTACCACGATCTGCGAATCGGCCAGAAACGGACGGGCCATCGAGACGAAATCGACGCTTTCGGCCGCGAGAACTTCATCGGCGCGCGCGAGCGAGTTGATGCGGTTGCTCGCAATAACCGGCAGCGAGCCGACCGCCGTTTTCACCGCCGCCGCATAGCGAACCCAGATTCCGCTTGGAACGAGATGCTGCACCGTCGGGATCGGCGACTCGTGCCAGCCGATTCCCACGTTGAGCGCGTCGACGCCGTCGGCGGCGAGTGCGCGCGCGAAGGCGAGCGTCTCTTCCGCACTGCTCGAGTTCGCCATCAGATCCGCGCCCGAGATTCTGAAGATCACCGGAAAATCGGCGCCGGCGGCGGCGCGCACCGCGCGCAACACGTCGCGCGCAAACCGCATTCGTTGCGCTAAGTCGCCGCCCCAGGCATCGTCGCGCCGGTTTGTCACCGGCGAGAGAAATTGGTTGATGAGATAACCTTCGGACCCCATCACCTCGACGGCGTCGAACCCAAGCTCGCGCGCGCGCGCCGCGCCGTTGGCGAAATCACCGATCGTTTCGAGGATCTCTCCTTCGCTCATCGCACGCGGCGGATCGGGCGAGAAGCGCGACGGAATTGCCGACGGTGCGAGCGGTTGCAGTCCGAATGAGGAATACAACGCGTATCGCCCGGCATGAAAAAGCTGCAAGGCGATTCGTCCGCCGGCTTCGTGCACCGCGACCGCCGCTTGGCGCAACGGCGGTGCACTCGACGGATCGTTGATGAAGCTATAGTGTTTGCCGCCGGCGCCGACTCGGTTGACCGACGATCCGCCGGTGACGATCAGTCCGGCCCCGCCGCGCGCGCGCTCGGCGTAGAATGCCGCCAGCATTTCGCCGTCATGCTCGAAGCCGAGATGCATCGAGCCCATGATGATGCGATTGGGCAGCGCGAGCGTGCCGATTCGACCCGCCGCAAGCGCGCGATCGAACACTAAAGCGAGTTTAACTCAGCGAGAGCGGCGGCGACGTTTCGGAGTAGAACGGCGGCGCGATTACGTTCAAGCCGCCGTCAACGGCGATCGTCTGCCCCGTAATATATTCAGACTCCGGTGCAAGCAGAAAGGCGATCGTGTCGGCGACTTCCTGCGGCCTTCCCATTCGCCCCTTGGGTATCTTCGCGAGCACCGAATCCATCGGCGCCATCCCCGGGACGCGTTCGTAGAAATAGGCGCACGACTCGGTATCGATCAGGCCGCCGTTGACCGCGTTGACGTTGACGCCGTACGGCGCGAACTCGACGGCCATGTAACGGACGAACGCTTCGATCGCCGCCTTGTTGGAGCCGAGATTCGCGTACGTCGGATAGGCTCGAATGCTGCCGTAGCTGGAGAGCACCGCGATTCGGCCTCCGTCGTGCATCAGCTTCACCGCGCGCTGCGCGCCAAGGACGAACGCACGAACGTTTAAGTCGAAGGAGCGGTCGAGATTGTGCGCTTTGAGATCGACGATCTTTTTGAACGAGCTCGCCGCGGCATTGGATACGAAATGGTCGAGCCGGCCGAACTCCGACTCCACCGCTTGGAAGAGGCGATCGATCTCCTCGACGTTTTCCATGTCGGCTTGCACGGCAATCGCGCGCGAGCCGAGCGCCTCGATCTCGCGCACCGTTTGGTTCGCCAGTTCCTCGTTGCGAACGTAGTTCACGATGACGGCCGCCCCGTCGCGAGCAAGCGTCAGCGCGAGCGCTCGGCCGATTCCGCGCGAGCTGCCAGTGATGAGCGAAACCTTGTTTTCAAAGCGTCGCATCACCCGGTGTTCCCGCCGAGCAGCGCGCGAGCAATCACCGTCTTCTGAATTTCATTCGTTCCCTCTTCGAAGCGCTGCGCGCGGGCATCTCGATAGACGCGCTCGATCGCGTTGGGCTGCCAAAACCCGATCCCGCCGTGGACTCCAAGCGCTTTATCGGTAACGCGCGTGAGCATTTCCACAGCCTGCAGCTTCGACATCGAGGAGAGCATCGCCGCGTCGGCGTCGCCGTGCTCCCATCGCCGCGCCGCGTGCAGAACGAGTTGGCGCGCGGCCTCGATGTCGGTCGCGTTTTCAGCCAGCATGAACCGGATGGCCTGGCGCTGCTCGAGCTTCTTGCCGAAGGTCTCCCGCTTACGGGCGTACGCAATCGCGAGCTCCTGCGCGCGCCGAGCCAGCCCGACGCAGCTCATCGCGACCGAAATGCGGCTGGGCGTCAAGAACCCGCCGAGCGCAACTTCCAAGCCTTGGCCCTCGCCGCCGAGGCGATTGGCAACCGGCACCGGCGTGCGTTTGAACGACAACCGCGCGTGATCGGTTCCGCGCACGCCCATCGATTCGTCCATCTCGACGACGCTCGCCTGTGGCGACCGCCGGTCAACGAGCAGCGCAACGGTTCCGTCGGCGCCGCGCGTTCCTTCGAGGCGCGCGAAGAGCAGCCAGTAATCGCAGATCGTTCCGAACGTGATCAGGTGTTTCTCGCCGCTAAGGTAGTAGGTATCGCCCTCGCGCGCGACGCTGCACCGCAGATCGGCGCCGGTGCCGGCGGTCGGCTCGGTGAGAGTAAACGCGATCTTGATTTCGCCGCGGACTGACGGAATGACGAATCGCCGCCGTTGTTCTTCGGTAGCGAAACGGTCCATTGCGCGCCACGTCCCGTTGACGACGTGAACGATCATGCGTATGGACGCGTGCGACATCGAGAAGAGCTCGATGAGCTCGAGGTAGCGAGTGAACGGAATCTCGTGGCCGCCGTACCCAGCCGGCGCAGCGAGCGAAAGATAGCCGCGTGCGCGCAGCTCTTCCCAAAGCTCCGGCGGCACGCGGCGCTCCCGTTCGATGCGCGCCGCCCACTCTTCGGCCGGCCCGGCGACGTACGCGGCGATTTCCCGTTTCAGTTCTTCGAAGGACGTTTCGTCGAGCGGCGCTTTGCGTTCGAGCTGCCTCACGCCATCGTCTCCCTGATGCGCTCGTGCGGCCGCAATCCGCGTGCGCGTTCGCGCAGCACGTACTTCTGCACCTTGCCCGACGGCGTGCGCGGGAGGCTCTCGACGATCTCCAAGCGTTCGGGCCAGTATTGCTTAGCGACTTGGCATGCGTCCAGATAGTGCTGCATGCGCTCGAAGTCGAGCGCCGCGCCGCGCCGCAGGACGATGAATGCGCAGGCGCGCTCCCCGAGGCGCGCGTCGGGCATCGCGACGATGGCGATCTCGGCAACTGCGGGATGGTCGCTCAGAAGCTGCTCCACCTCGGCGACGGGAATTTTTTCGCCGCCGCGATTGATGACGTCACGAACTCGCCCGGTGATGCGGATATATCCCGACTCGTCCATAACGCCTAGATCGCCGGTTCGAAACCACCCGTCGGGCGTAAACGCCGCTGCCGTCCACTCGGGATGGTCGACATAGCCCTCGAACATCGTCGGCGACGCAACTTCAAAGTGGCCCTCCTCGCCGGCCGGCAGCGTCCGGCCTTGCGCGTCGGTTATGCGCAATCGTATGCCTCGCAACGCACGCCCGTCGGTGCCCCAAACCTTCGCCGGTTCGTCGCTCGGCGCAGCGAGCGACCCGAGACAGGACTCCGTCGTTCCCCATCCTCCGCAGACGGCGCTGCCGAGAACGCGGGTCGCGCGCTCCGCCAATCCGCGCGGCACGGCCGCGCCCGTCGCGACGAAGATGCGCAGCGCCGCCGGCGGACGCTCGCCATCGTCGACTGCGGCAACCAGATCGGCCAAGAACGGCGTGGCAGCCTGCACGAACGTTCCATCCCAATCGTTGAGCGCGCGCAACGCGCGCGAGGCATTCCAAACCGGTTGCACGATCTGCGGAACGCCCATCACGAACGCGAGCCACATGCCGTAGAGGAATCCGGTCTGATGTGCGAGCGGCGACGGGATGAAGACTCGATCGCGCGCGTTCAAGCCCAGATGCTCGACTTCCATCGCGGCTGCACGCATGAGAACGTCGTTTCGGTGCAAGACGCCTTTCGGTTCGCCCGACGTGCCCGAGGTAAAGAGCAGTTGCGCGAGCGCGTCGGCTTTGCCGGCGCGCGCGTCGAGAGCGGCGGAGTCGGGCTCGACGGCTTGCACGGCCTCTTGAAATCGCAGCCACTGCACCGAACCGTTTTGATAGCCGCCGGCCGGAAGCGGATGCGCTTTGCGGCCGGACGCGCAAACCACGACGTGCTCGAGACGAAGCGGCAGCTCGCCCCTGAATATCGAGGCTTCGCGCAAGAGCGACGCGATCTCGTCGGCGTGGCGGCGGCCGCGCGCTTCGTCCGGAACGATGAGCACGCGCGCGCCGGAGCGGCGAAGGCAAAACGCAACTTCGCGCTCGCGAAAAATCGGCATCAGCGGGCAACAAATGGCGCCGGCTCGCAGTATCGCAAGCGAAACGACGACGAACTCCAGACAGTTCGGGAGCTGATAGGCAACGCACTCGCCGGGGCGCACGCCCAGCTGCAGCAGCAGCGTCGCGGTGCGCTCGATCCATTCGCGCAGCTCTTGCCACGTCACGGTCGCATCGCTGCCCTCGCGCGTTTCGACGACCGCCGTTTCCTGCGGCATCTCGCGAGCGTGTCGCGCAAAAAGCTCGAACAGCGTCAACTGGGCTGCGCGGTCGGGCTTGAGCATCGGGCGATCGTGCCGGGGTTTGGCGTGAAGCCCGTTGGCCGGCGCGTCGGAGATCGACATCGGGACGCCGATGCTGCGCATGGCCTCGAGAAATCGCGGATACGAGATCCGATATGCGTTCGGGTAGGTGAGCGTGCTTTGGCCTTCCGCTCGCGAAGCGGCGACCGCCAAGGACATCAAGATGCGATGGTCGTTGAACGACGATAGGTGCGCGCCGTAAAGCTTCGACACGCCGTATGCGACCAGCCGGTCGTCGTGGAGCTCGACGCGTCCGCCCATGCGGTTGAGCTGCAGCATTGCGGCGACGCGGTCCGACTCTTTGAGCCGGACGTGGCGTACGTTCTCCAGAATTGTTTCGCCTCTGGCGAACGTTCCCAGCGTCGATAAAATCGGGAGCATGTCGGGAATGTCGCGGCAATCGACGCGGACGCCGCGCAACTCGATGCCTGCGTGCTTCACGCGCACGGCGCGAGCGTTTGCATCGTAATGCATCGGCAAGCCCATCTCGCGAACGATTTCCATGAACGCGCCTTCAGGATGATCGGGCAGCTCGCCGGGCATCTTTTGCAGCCCTCGAAAGAGCACGTCCGATGGGTGAATTGCTGTGACGGCGAGGCCAAACGCCGCAGATCCGATATCGGGCGGAAGCTCGACGGTCGTTGGGCGCGCGTGTTGCGCGGGATCCACGTCGAACCGCCGCCAATCCGAAGCAACGCGCACGTGCAAGCCGAACGCCCGCATCATCTCGATGGTGAGCGCGATGTACGGACGCTCGTTCAGCTCTCCCTCGACCTCGATCATCGTGCCCATTCGCGCAAACGGCGCGAGCAGCAAAAGGCCGGAGATCCATTGTGAGAGCGTTCCCGGAATTACGATGCGGCCGCCGCGCGGCTGGCTTGGCGTAACGGCAATCGGCGGGCAACCTTGCGCCGACTCGAAACGCACGCCCATTTGGGCGAGCGCGTCGAGCAGCGGGCCTACGGGACGGCGCCGGAAGTATTTTTGCGCGGTGAGCGTGATCGGCGCGTCGGCGAGCGCCGCCAGGCCGATCATAAAATAGAGAGTCGAGCCGGAGCTGCCGACGGAAACGACCCTGCGCTTCGTGCGATATGGGCCGCCGGTTACGAGCAGCGTCTCCCCGTCGATCTCGATTTTCGTTCCGAGCGCGCGCAGCACTTCCATGGTGTATTGCACGTGTCGCGCGTCCGAAAGGCCGAGAATCCGCGTCGTGCCGGGAGCAAGCGATGCCAGGATCAACGCGCGATGAGCGTGATACTTGGAGTTGGGGACCTGCACCTCACCGGTCAACGGTCCGCTCGTGCCTTTGACGAGAAGATTCATCGGCGCACCTTCCCCAAACTTCCTAGTGCCGACAAAGCCGCCCTGCTCGCTTCGCTTACCGCGAAATGACGAGCGACGCATTCTGTCCGCCGAAGCCGAATGCGTTGACTTGAAAGGCGGAATACGAATAAGCTCGCGCTTGCGTGGTGACGAGATCGAACCGCGCGCTCGGATCGACGTGCTGCGTTCCCATCGTCGCCGGAATCCAACCCTCGTGCATGCCCGTGATGCCCGCAATCGCGCACATCGCGCCGGCACTTGCCATGCTATGGCCGAGATGCCCCTTGATCGATGTGACGACCGGCGCTCGGTCACCGTAGACCTCGTCGATAGCCTTCGATTCCGCCGCGTCGCCGACGACCGTTCCGGTCGCGTGCGCGTATATGACGTGACACCGTTCGCCGGCATCGCCTGCGCGCTCCAACGCATCGCGCATCGCGCGTACTTCATATCGCCCCGACGGATCGGGTGAGGTGATGTGATAGGCGTCGGCGACCGAACCGTAACCGCGGATCCGCGCGAGAATTCGCGCGTTTCGGGCCTGCGCGCGTTCGAGGCGCTCGAGAATGAGAATGCCGGCGCCGTCACCCATCACGAAACCGTCGCGGTCGACGTCGAAAGGCCGCGAGGCGCGTGCAGGGTCCTCGCTGCGTGAAAGGGCTCCGGCGCGCACCAAACTCTCGTAAACGATCGGGCTGAGCAGCGTCTCGCTGCCGCCGGCGATTGCGGTCTCGACCTCTCCGCGCTCCACCATTCCGGCGGCAAGCCCGATCGCGTCGAGCGACGAGGCGCAGGCGGTGCTGACGGCAAGCTGTGGTCCGTGCAGTTTCCAGTGCATCGCTATGAGCGCGGCGGCCATATTTGGAATGACGAGCGCCATCAGCTTGGGCGTGACGTTTCGCGCACCGTCGAGGAAGCGAGTTTGCGATTCGGCGACGAACGGAAAGCCGCCCATCGTATTGCCGACGATGACGGCGGTCTGCTCGGGCGGATCGAGTTGTGCGCGACCGAGCGCTTCTTGCGTGGCGACCATCGCGTACTGCGTGAAGCGATCGGTATTCCGCAGCGCGCTGTGCGGCAACCGGCTCTGATCGAGGAACCCGTCGGCGACCGCAGCCCAGAAACCGTTGCCCGATAGGAGCGCGCCGTCGGGCATTGGAGCGATCGCGCGCTTTCCATCTAAGAGACTCTTCCAAAACGAGCCCGCGGTGCTGCCGATAGGCGAAACCACCCCAACCCCCGTAACGGTAACGTGCTCCATGGCGGGCCTTTTCACGAAGGGTCGTTCACTTCGCCTTCTCAATCCACAGGATGAGGCGCCCACGGCGCGTCGAAGGCGCATGGATGGAGCGAGGCGTCAACGTGCCGCAGTCGTACCGCCTGGTGCGCCGTGACGCGCGAGCCGAGCGAACCATCGTGCAATTGCGCACCGGCGCGACATTCGGCGGCGACGAGATTGCCATCTGCGCCGGTCCATGCGGCGTCGAGTCGGCGGAGCAGCTCGAAGAGGCGGCGCGCGCCGTTGCCGCCGCAGGCGCGAACGTGTTGCGCGGCGGCGCGTATAAGCCGCGCACCTCGCCGTATTCGTTTCAGGGCCTGGGTGAAGAAGGGCTGAAACTGCTTCGGTATGCGGGCGATCGTTATGGCCTCGGCGTCGTGACCGAGGTGATGGACCCTCGCGACGTGGAGACCGTCGTGCGCTATGCCGATATGTTGCAGATCGGTGCGCGCAGCATGCAAAATTTTGCGCTCCTGCGCGAAGTCGGGGCGACGCGGACGCCGGTGCTGCTCAAACGCGGGCTCGCTGCGACCGTACAAGAGTGGCTGCTCGCCGCCGAATACGTCTTGCTCGGCGGTAACGAAAGCGTCGTCCTCTGCGAGCGCGGCGTCAGATCGTTCGACGTCGCAACGCGCAACTTGCTCGACATCTCGGTCGTACCGTTGCTGGAGGACATGACGCATCTGCCCGTCATCGTCGATCCGTCGCACGCTGTGGGGATCGCGCGTCTCGTTCCCCCGATCGCCATGGCCAGCCTTGCGGCGGGAGCGCACGGATTGCTCATCGAGGTCCACCCCGATCCTCCCAAAGCGCTCTCGGATGGCGCGCAATCGCTCGACTGCGCGCAGTTCGCGCAGCTAATGCGCCGTTTGGGAGCAATCGCGGAGATCGCCGGAAAACGGTTGCCGCGACGCTATCGCGTTGTGAGCGCGGACAGCGCGTCCAATCCGGATGCCGCCGTCCGATCGAGCAGCAGCGGCGTCAAGCTCGCATAACCCGCGTGCACGGCGCCGATGTCGGTGCCGAGCGTATCGCGGTCGGTTTCGAAGGGTGACTCCCAAGCGCGATAGTAACGCGTCTCGCCCCCGTGCTCCTGGCCGACCATTCGACCGCAGATGCGCTTGCGGCCAAGACGCGTCACCGCGATGCCGGCGATGCGCCCAATCGGCAAATCGGGCACGTTGAGATTCCAGTAAGATGCAGCGTCGCGCAGGTTTTCGTACGCGTGCGCGATGCAGCGTCGGACGATCTCGGCGGCGCTCTCCCAGTGGCGCCTTCCTAGCGTATCGTCGTAGTTCGAGGCTAGCGAAACGGCAAGTCCCGGAACGCCGAGCAACGACGCTTCAACCGCACCGGCGACCGTGCCGGAATAGTTGACGTCGTCCGCGAGATTCGGACCATGATTGATTCCGCTGATGACCAGTTCGGGGCGGGCGGAGAGTTCCGTTACTCCGAGAAAAACGCA
>JAFAHB010000130.1 GCA_019237435.1 Vulcanimicrobiota bacterium | reverse complement strand
GTTCCATCACGGCGGCCTCGACGGTGCGCGGCAGGCCGCGCATGCCGACGTGCGCCGGACCCTCTTCGAGCGCCGTTGCCAGAAGCTCTTCGGCGAAGAATGGATTGCCTTCCGCGCGTTCGACGATCTCTTCTAACTGGGTTGCTGGTAGCGTAGCGCCGCCCGGCGCGCTGCGAATCAACGAGCGAATCTCCGTCTGCGGCAGCGGACCGAGCGAGATCCGGATGGTCGCTCGATCGCGAGCTATGCGGCTGAGGTAGGTCGACACGTTGCGATCTAGGAGCTCGTCCTCCCGCAGCGTCGCCACGACGAGCAGGCGCATCGCGGTCACCGACGAGAGCAGGTAATGCAAAAACGATAAGGTGCCCTCGTCGGCCCACTGGATGTCTTCGAGAACGAGGACTGCGATTCGACGAGTCGCCGCAGCGAGCCGAGCTCGCAGGTCGATGAGTTCTTCCGCGCGCGTCGTGGCGTTGGGTGGACTTGTCTCGCATCCAATGCCTCGCAAGGCCTCGCGGATCGGACCGAACGGCATGTTGCCGAACTCACGGCAGATGCCGATGCCGAACGTCGCCCGGCCGTGTGTGAGAGTTTCGCAGAAAGATTTGACGAGGCGAGTCTTTCCAATGCCCGCCTCCCCTTCGATCAGGACGAGCGCGCCGTATCCGCGCGCGGCTGCTCGGCGGCGTTCCATAAGCGCTTCCAGCTCATCGCGACGCCCCACGAGGGTTGAGGAGACCTGTGCGTTGGCCGCCATCGAGGGCACCAATTCTTCGTCGGCCGCGCGGGTTCCGCGTGTCGAGCGGTACGGTATTCCCCCATATACGCCGCGGCGAGTCGCCCCTATAGTCGAAGGTGAGGAGATTCGCCATGAGATTTCGATTCTTGTCGCGCGCTTCGGGGATTTTCGCGACGATTACAATGCTCGCCGGATGCGGAGGTTCGTCGGCTTCGTTCACTCCAAGGACACCGGCATCGAGCAATGTCGACCTTCTTGGGCTGGCCACCGGCACCAAGCAGTTCGGCGTCGGCCTCGGCGATAGCGTAGGCATCGCCGGCGGCCTCGGTTTTCTCCACCAGTGGTGCGACGGCGTGAGCGGATACTTTATGGCGTGCGGTGAGGTTGCGGGCACGCGCAAGTTCAGCGACCGAGCCGACGACACTCAAAAGCTAACGTGTTCCGGCGGCAAAACGTTAGGTTCCGTTACCGTAAAATTCGGAGCCGTCCAACAAATCGGAATCGGCAGCTATCTGATGTCCGGCGACACGCAGGAAAAATTCAAATGCGGCAGAGACGTCGGTGCGGGATCGCAGCTGGTCGGCGGCTCCTGGGACGACGTCCTGTACATTTCTTCCGGGTCGTTGAAGAAGGGGAGTCCCGTAACGATCGGCGTCCAGTGGTCGCTCACGCCGCAAACGACTCATATTGCGTGTGACGCGGCGCAAAACTCGTACGGAAACATCGAGCTGTACAACGCGGGCATTACGCCGCCGGCGGGGTACAGCGAATTTTCAATCACGGGCGCCTGCGTCGGCAGTACGTTCGAATACTTTCTTTACGGCAGTGCGAAGCAGCAAGGCACGACCGCCGTCGGAACGATCAGCACTTCCGTCGGTGCCTCGCTGCCCATTTACTTTGCGATTTCGGGGGACGTCATTGCATGTCAGACCACCAACTACTGCGTCGGAAACATCGGCGCGAGCCTGTCGGGCAAGTACAAATTCACGATCACGTCCATCACGCCTGGAGCGACATACAGGACGGCGAGCGGAAATAAGTATCAGTAACCGAGGACGTTGAGCGGCGATACGCTTGAGGGAGAAATGGTCATGAATCCAATTTCAATCGCGCGCGTTTCGAGCATCAGTTTGACGCTTGCGCTGCTAACAGGATGCCGAGGATCGTCGAGTGCGCTTACTCCGAGCGCGCCCGCATCGAGCAATCACGCGCCGCTCGCGCCGGTCGCCGGCGTCAAACAGTTCGGTGTGAACCTCGCCAATGATGCCGGAGCCGAGAGTACCAAAGCCGGCGGGAGCTGGACGTTCGACTACTGCAACGGCGGGCCGGGAAACCCGAGCCAATGCTACGACGACGTTCCGGGCAGGCGCGTATTCGCCGACAACGCGTCCGGCACGGCGTACCTGTACAATGGCTCGCAATCCGTCGGCTACACGAAAGCGAAAATCGGAACGAAGCAGCAGCTGGGCATCGCAAGCTACACCATGTCTGCCGAAACGAATGCAATCGAAAACCTGGGGCACGGCTACTTCGCGCAGTCTCAGATCGTTAGCGCCGGCTGGAACGACACGCTTTACATATCTTCGGGATCGCTGAAGAAGGGAAGCCCGGTCACGATCGGCGTCAAGTGGACGCTCACGGCGCATACGAACGTCGCGTGCGACAGCGCGAAGAACTCGTACGGCGAACTCTACCTCTACAGTGCGAGCGTAACGCCGCCCAGCGGCCAGTTCTCGATCACCGGCGCCTGCAGCAACGGAAGCTTCGGTTACTACCTTTACAACAACCCCAAGCAGCCGGGCACTACAGCTGTCGGCACCATCAACACGGCCGTCGGCGACTCGTATCCGATCTACTTTACATTCTCAGGGCAAGTCATCGCGTGCACGGCTACTAAGCAGTGCATCGGCGATTACTTCGCGACGCTCTCGGGAAAGTACGCGTTTACCATCACGTCGATCACGCCGGGCGCGACGTACACCACGGCGAGCGGAAATACGTACCAATAGCGACGGCGCGGCAGCTCAGAATCCGCGCGCGCCGTTAGGAGTTGAGAAAAGGCTTACCCTCGTGCGCGACGAGCAGATCGTGCATGTCGTTGGCATGATCTTCCTCTTGCGCGAGAATCCCCTCGAGCATGACGCGCGTCGTGGGGTCCTTGTCGCCGAAGAATCGGATGAGCTCGCGGTAGTGTTCGACGGCGATGCGCTCCGCGACGAGGTTCTCCTTGATCATGTCGATCAATTTCTCGGCGTGCCCGTACTCCGTCGCCGATCGCGTGTGTAGCCCCTGGGGGTCGAAGTTCGGCGTGCCGCCGAGCTGATTGATGCGCTCGGCGATCATTTCCATGTGCTTGCGCTCGTCGCGCGCGTGTTCGGCGAACTCTTGCTTGACGCTCTCGCTGTCGATTCCGACCGCCGCGACGTTGTGCATCGTGTAGCGCAGCACGCAGACGATCTCGGTCGCCAAAGCGGTCTGGAGCAGATCGATGGCCTGCTGCACGTCGCCGCCGTAGTTCTGCGTGACCGCGCCGCGCTCGATCTGTTCGCGCGCGCGCCGGCGAAGCTCGGTGACGTCTGAAAGGAAGGGCTGAGTGGCCTGCGTCATGACGGAACTCCTTAAGAGTCGGTGCTCTCTCTCCTAGTCGCGAAGGTGATATAAATCGTCGGCTTGCCCTTCGGGGTCACCGTTGCTTTTCCGGACAGCTTAGTTCTCGTAACGGTCGCGGTTCCGGTTGCACAGGCTCCCTTTGGAGGGCAAAGCTCGATCGCGAGGCTCGCCTTTTTCTTGGATTGCGATTTGACGGTGCCCGTGATCGCTAGTTCGGCAGACTGGCTTCCGTAGTAAACCGTAAAGGTTCCCGAAACTTTCTTCCGGCTTTGCGTGAGCTTGATGGTGACGGTCCCCGAATGCGTCTTACCGCCCTGGGTTTCGCTGATCGATCCGTGATACGTGCCGGTGATCTTAACCTTTACCGCCGGGGCCGGTAGCGACGTGTCGGGTGAAGAGAACGCCGGCATCAAACCGCCGCCCCCGGATCTTGGCGTGGAGGCTCCGGCGCAGCCCGCCAAAGTGGCGAACGCGAGGGCGAGGCTAAGATGGTAAGCGGATCGGGCGCTCATTTTCACGGCTCCTTTAGCTCCGGCAACGGGGCATGAAGCTACGACCGAATGCAAAAGGAACCCTTGGTGGAGCGGCAGCCTCCGGGGGGCGTCACCTTCGTTGCAGCAACGGCGCTCGAATGCAAGGCGCTGCGCCGCGAAATGCCGGTCGCGCGAATCGTACAAACGGGGATCGCGCTGGAAGGCGCCCGCGATGGCTTCGGCACGATCGTCGTAAGCTGTGGCCTTGCGGGCGGCTTGCGCCCCGATCTTCCTACCGGAACGGTACTCATTCCTCGGGAAGTCCGTCGGCCCGGCGGGGGTTTGTTGCGCTGCGACGCCGAGATGGTCGAAGCGCTCGCCGAACGCGCGCGAGAATTAGGCGTCGCGCCGCTCTTCGATCCTTTGCTGACTGCTCAAACGATCGTGCACGGCAACGCGCGAGCGCAGTGGGCGGCGAAAGGTTATGCCGGCGTGGATATGGAGACCGGCCTGATCGATGCACTGCGAGTCTGTGCCGTCCGCGTCATACTCGATACGCCGGTTCGCGAGCTTTCGGCCGATTGGCGCAATCCGACGACGGCAATGCTCAAACCGTGGAATTGGCCGCAGGCATGGTGGCTCGCGCGCGAGGCGCCTCGTGCCGCCGCGCTCGCGGCTCGCATCGCCGCCGGCGCGCAGGGCATCGGCGCGGAGCTGCGTATAACGCGCCAATGATAATCGAGCGCATCGACTCTCCGAACGACGTCAAAGGCCTCAAGCGTAGCGACATCGACGTTCTTTCAAGTGAGATTCGCGATTTGCTCGTTCGAACGTGCGCCGTCAACGGCGGCCATCTCGCACCGAATCTCGGCGTCGTCGAGCTGACGCTCGCGCTCCATCGCGTCCTCGATCTGCCGAAGGATAAGCTCGTCTGGGACGTGAGCCATCAGACGTACGTGCACAAGATCCTTACCGGGCGGCGCGATCGCTTTGCGACGCTTCGCAAGGGCGGCGGCCTCTCGGGCTTCGCGATGCGCAGCGAATCGCCGTACGACCCCTTCGGCGCAGGTCATGCAAGCACGGGCGTCGCGGCAGCCCTTGGCATGGCGCTCGCGCGCAATCTCGTCGGCGGCAGCGAAACAGTCGTTGCGGTACTCGGGGACGGCGCGCTGACGGGCGGCCTTGCCTACGAGGCCCTCAACAACGCCGGCGCGCTGAAGACACAGTTCATGGTGATCTTGAACGACAACGAGATGTCGATCGCGCCCAACGTCGGTTCGATCGCGTCGTATCTTTCGGTTCTGCGCAGCAAGCCGTTCGCGAACTTCGTGCGGCGGACCGGAAAAGAAGTGCTCAAACGGATTCCACTCGGCCAAGCGGCCAAGAAAGCGATCGAAGGCGCCGAGATCGGAGCGATGCATTTCATGGGCCCGTCGGAGAAGACGGCCGTAATCTTCGAAGAGCTCGGCTTTCGCTATATCGGTCCCATCGACGGTCACAACTACGACGTGCTCGTGGACGCGCTGCAAACCGCCAAGGAGATCGATCGCCCGGTATTGCTGCACGTTCGCACGCTCAAAGGCAAAGGCTACGAGCCGGCGGAACGCGACTCGCGCACCTTCCACGGCATCGGAGCAAACGCGTTCGAGCCGAGCAACGGCAGTAAGAAAAGCAGTCCGGGCGCGCGGCCGAAGTTTCAAGACGTCTTCGGCGACGCGATGATCGCCGTCGCCGAAAAGGATCCGCGCGTCGTCGGGATTACGGCGGCGATGCCCGACGGCACCGGGCTCGCAAAGTTCGGCAAACGCTTTCCCGACCGGTACTTCGACGTCGGAATCGCCGAAGCGCATGCGGTGTGCTTCGCGGCAGGCCTTGCAACGAGCGGGTTCCGGCCCGTTTGCGCGATCTATTCGACTTTTTTGCAGCGCGCGTACGATCAAGTCGTCCACGACGTCGTCGTGCAGAGTCTTCCCGTCATCTTCTGCATGGACCGCGCCGGGTTGGTCGGGGACGACGGACCCACCCACATGGGACTCTACGACATCGCCTATCTGCGAACGCTGCCCAACGTAACGCTGATGGCGCCGCGCAATGAAGCGGAACTGCAGCCGATGCTCGAGCACGCGCTCACGCTAAACTTACCGGCCGCGATTCGGTATCCGAGAGGGTCGAGCAGCGGCAAGCACGAGGTGCCGCTCGTGCCGGTGCGCCACGGCAAGGCAGAAGTGCTGCATTGGGGCCGCGACGTCGCCGTTCTCGCATACGGCACAACGGTCGACGTCGCCCTCGACGCCTACGATGCGTTGCGCTCGTCACCCCGAGCGGAGCTCTCGTCACCCCGAGCGGGGCTCTCGTCACCCCGAGCGGAGCTCTCGTCACCCCGAGCGGAGTCGAGGGGCGAAGGGGACACGCACACAGGCATAACCGTCGTCAACGCACGATTCGCCAAGCCGCTCGACGAGGCGCTGCTGCTCGAGCTAGAGCGCGATCACTCCCACGTCATCACGCTCGAAGAGCACTCCCTGTCGGGCGGCTTCGGTTCGGCGGTTGCCGAATTCGTCTCCGATCACGGACTAAAACTGCGCGTCGAGCGCATCGGCATCCCCAACGTGCTCGTTCAGCACGACTCGCAAGACAAGCAACGCGCGCTTTTCGGCTTGAGCGGCGCGGCGCTGGCGGCGCGAATCGAACAGATTCTCGGCTCTCGATCGGAGGAGAGCCGCGTCCAGCGTTAGCGGCGAGCGCGCTAGGGCGTAACCGGCACCGGTACCGCGACAGCGGTGTTGCGCAGCGCGCGCAGCTCGAGCATCCAACGCATGTTGGCCAAGATCGAGACGTGGTATGCATACGTGTAACCGAAAAATGCGAGCGGCACGAAAATTACGCCTGAGAATGGTACTACGTAGGCAATAACAGCCGGCAGAAAAAAGACCACGGCGAGTGCCAGCGTGACGAAGATGGACGCCAAAATGAAGAAGACCAGCGTCTCCCAGAAGTGTCCCGTCGTCATCTGCCACGACTCCTGGAACGGGTTTTCGCCTTCGGTCAACAGGTACGCCCAGATCGTTTGCGACAGCTTTACACCCCACCAGACGCCCGGAACCACGAGCAAGAAGAAACCCACTTCGGTACAGATTCCGACGACGATCGCAATGCCGAGAAGAATCAGGACGGTCGCGACGGTCATCTTGAAGGCTGGTCTGACGATTCGGGCGGCAGCCGCAATCGCGAAGAACGCGGCGATCCCCGCGCAAAGATTCGCCGGCTGCAATACCGCCTGAAC
>JAFAHB010000255.1 GCA_019237435.1 Vulcanimicrobiota bacterium | reverse complement strand
CGTGACGCGCGAGCCTACGTTGATGTGCCCCCGGAATCCCACTTGCCCGCCAACCTTCACGTAATCGCCGACCACGGTTGAGCCCGCCAAGCCGGTGAGCGCCGCGATAACGCAATGCTTGCCCACGCGGCAGTTGTGGCCGATTTGCACCAGATTGTCGATCTTCGTCCCTTCGCCGATTCGCGTGCTGCCCGTTTGCGCGCGATCGACGCAGCTGTTCGCGCCGACTTCCACGTCGTCTTCGATAACGACGTTTCCGACTTGAGGGATGCGCTGCGCGCGGCTATCGGCGAAGGCCCAGCCGAAGCCGTCGCTGCCGATCACGCAACCGGCATGCAACACCACGCGATCGCCGATGTGCGTCCCCGCCAGAACGCGCGCACCGGCGTGAATCCAAACCGCGCTACCGATTGCAACGCCGTCGCCGATATAAGCGCCGGCCTCGACGACGCTGCCAGGTCCGATGACGGCGCCGTTTCCCACGTACGCTGATGCGCCCACGTAAACGTCGCCCGCCAGCGCCGCGCCGGATTCTACGACGGCGCTTGGGTGCCTGTAGGGGCCGCGTGGCCGCGGCCGTTCGAACGAGCCCAGCAGTGCAGCCAGTGCACGTCGTACGTCGTCGACGACGAGCAGGGGCTTGTGCACGCGATCCTTCACGAGCTCGCCTTCCACGAGAATCGCGCCGGCATCGCTCGAAAGCGCCGCGGCAAAATACCCATTGCTCGTTGCGAACGTGAGCGTGTCGGATCCGGCTTCGTCGACCGTGGCGATGCGCGCGATGCGGAGGGTGCCGTCACCGACGACGCGTCCACCTACTCGAGCGGCCAACTGCTCCAGCGTGCCTAGTGTCGTGTCGCTCAAGTTCAATGCATAAAGTCGCGAGCGCCGGACCGCACTGGCAAGGCGGGAGGAGGGAGCATAGCCGTATCTCTGTAACCGACGAGCAACGCAGACAGTGCGGTTCCGCCGCCGCGACCCTTCGGGCTGGGCGTGTGGCGGTCGCGGCCGGCGTCGCTCTTCGCTCGCAAAGCGCTGCTTTTGTCGCTCATCGCTCCTTGTCCGCGCTCCGCCACGCGACCAGCTTTATACATCGAACTTGGGAGACACGACACTCATCTACGGGCTACGTACCCGGCGTGGGCGTCGCCTTCTCCGTGATGTTCAGCGCCTTTTCGACGTCGGGCGTGATGTCCACGCCGCCGTAGCCTATGCCTTCGCGCGTCAAAACCAGCGTCAGCCGCCGCTCCGAGGCGATTCTTCCGGCCGCATCACGGATTTGTTTCGATAGCTGATCGGTAACGTTGGCGTACTTGCGCTGCAGTTGCATCGCCGCCTGTTGTTTGCGCCGGTTACTCTCGCGGCGCGATTGAATCGAGCGCTCGTCGGCGTAGAGCTGATTTTGATAGCCCTGGTATTCCGGCCAGTTGGCGACGATGCGCTGTACGTCCACAAGGCCGATCGGACTGCGCGCCGCGCAGCCCGCCAGCATCGCGGCGGCCAGAAGAAAGGCTAGTCTCTGCGTTTTCACTCGTGTTGACCTTCAACGTCCTTGATGACTTCGTTGGTGAGATCGTAGCCGCCCGCTGCGGACCAGATATCGGCGAAGACGATCGTAAACCCGCGCTGCTGCGCAATGCGTGCCGCGTCGCGCCTTACTTGCGCTACGATTTGTCCGTACAGCTCCAGGCGGCGCTTCTGCAACGCGTCGAGCTCTTTGGCCGCCGCGCCGGTCGCTCCGACGTCGGCGCCGTGTAATGCAGCAAACTGGCGGTCGAGGTCTGCTTTGGTAGCGTTGTAATCGGTGACCGTCTTGGCCGCGTCGGCCTGAAACTGCCCGACGAACTGTCGATGGATCTGCGCGATGCGCGACTGAACGTTCGGCGGAATATTCGCCGGCGCCGGAGCCGGGCCGAGACTGCGCAGCTGTGACCCTACTTCGTTGCGCCGCTCTTCCAGCTTGACGCGTGTTTGCGCCGTGATCGCTCCGACTTGTGCGGCTATGGCATCACTGGTCTGCCGGTCGAGCTGCGCGCGGTAGGCCCGCAGCGTCGCGGCATCGGAATTTCGCTGTGCGTCGACGGCTGCTGACTCCCTCGCGCCAATCGCGGCGAGCTGCTGTTGCGCCTGCTTGCGCTGACCGGGATCGAGCGCCAGGTTCGAAAGCCGCATCTTGATTGCTAAGCGCTGGGCGGCATCCTGCTGGGTGAGGCGAAGCGTCAAATCGGTTTCGCCCTGCTGGAGCTGTTCGGCCTTGGCGCGATATTTTCCAGCGGCTTGCGTTTGCAGATTGCGCGCGATCGACGAGCTCGCCGCGTTGTCTTGGGCGATGACGTTTTGCTGATAAGCCATCAGATCGGCGTTGGCAGCTTGCGCGGCCTGCTGAAATTGCTGTGCCGACGCGCCGCTCATCTGCTGCGCAGCCAGGGCACCGGAGCCTCGGATTCCAGCCGCGTCGAGCGCCGCGCGAACGGCCGAGGCCTCTCGCGCAGCGTAATCGCGCTGCTTCTGCGCTAAGATTTTGTTGGCGCGAATCTGCGCGTCGCGCAGCTCGCGGTTGAGCTCGGCCGTTTGCGAGGCGATCTGCGCGGCACCTAGCGGCACGCGGGGCGCGACGGATTGCAGGTTGATTGCCGCGATCGCGTCGTCGAGCTGTGAGAGCTGCGCGTAGAGCGGGTGGTGCTTGACGACGTCGCCGACACGCACGTAACCGGTGCCACGGATCGCCGCCGAGTGCACGTTGGGCGCGCAGGCCGCGAAAGAGGACAGAGCGACGAAAATCGCAAGCTTACTTCGAAAGCGCATTTTGGACATCGGCCGTGATGTCCGTCCCTCCGTAGACGACGTCCGCCTTGTCGATGACGAGCAACAGGTTCTTTCTGCGCGCGACGTCCGTGGTTGCAGATCTCGTCTGGTCCACCAAGGGTTTGAGCAACTGATCCTGCTTGTCAGACACGGTCTTGTTGAATTCTTGCAGTATTTGTTGCTTCTCGGCGGGACTTCTTGCCTGCGCTATCCGGGCCGAGTAAACTTCTCGCTGCGTCGACTCGAACTGTTGCATCGTGCTGTTCGCAGTCTGCACCTTGGGCACGCCGTCGAGCACCGTCTGATCGACGTATCCGATTTCCGACGGCGGCGGCGTAGCACTGGGAGGCGCAATCGCTTGTGGGCTAGCGAAAACCGCCTCGACGTCCTTGGTGATATCTTGACCGCCGTAGATCACAACCCGCTTGTCGACGATGATCGAGAGGTTGCGCGACGCGCTAACGGCGGCAATCGCGAGTTGCGCGCGTTGAAAGAGCGGGCCGACGACTTCACGCTGCTTATCGTTGAGCTGTTGTTGAAATTGAAGGCCGATCTGCTGCCGGTCGGCGTCGCTGCGCGCCCGCTTGACCTGCGCGTTGTACTGCGCATCGAGCTGCGCTTTGTAACCCGCTAGCTGGCGGTTCGCGGCGACAAAGACCGGCAAATTAGCCAAGTCGGCTTGATCGACGAAACCGACGTCGGTAAGATCCGCTGCTATCGCACCGCGACCGGCCCACATCGCGAGGGCGACGGCGCCGGCGCAAAAGATCGCTGACCGAATTTTCATATGCCTTTTCTTGGTCTCCAAAAGGGGCGGCCTTCTAGTGGCCACTAGAAGGATTGGCCAATGCCAAAGCTCGTGTGCGTGCCATTCACGCCTTTGGCAAAGTCGATGCGAACGGTCCGCAAACCTAGCTGCGGCACGTCGAAGCGGATGCCGAAGCCGGCGTCGCCGTATAACGCCCAGTCCGACGGATACCCGGTGATGCGGTTGGTGTAAGGATTGAGCAGCGGATAAGCGCCTCGAATGTGATAGTCCAGCTCGTCGACGAAAACCGCCAGCGTAATTCGACGATCGAGGGCGACGGGCTGACGCAGTTCGATCTGTCCGAGGTACGCGTTGGTAGCGTAAAAGACTTGGTTGTAACCACGCATTTGCTGGTCAGAGAACGTAAAGA
>JAFAHB010000191.1 GCA_019237435.1 Vulcanimicrobiota bacterium | reverse complement strand
TAGCGCCCTCCACGCGCGCGCCGCAAGCGCGGGCTGGGTGCCGGCGTCGAGCCGCGCGAGCACCGCCTCGAGCCAACCCCTGAGCTTGGCGTATGGGCCGAGGCTTACGTAGATCGTGGAGAATCCGACGACGGCGCGCGCCGCAAGAGCGACCTCGTCGTGCGAAAGCGCCCACTCGATCGCCGAGAGCACATTCTCAAACTCGGGCTCAAACTCCGCGTGCCACAGCGATGTTGCTCCCGTCGACCATCTCGCCGCATGCGCACGATCGGCCAGCTCCGCCGCCCACTGCGCGTGGCGCCGCGCCAACGCCTCGCACTCTTCGCTTTCCAGGAGCTTCTCCAGTGCAAAAGCGCGCGTTGATTCCAGTAAGCCGTAGCGCCGGTTCTCGGCGAGGTGGACGACGACGAGCGATTTGTCGACCAGCGACGAGAGCACGTCGATCAGGTCAAGGACATCGAGCGTTTCGTCGGTGCACACGGCTTCGGCGGCTTCAAGCGTCCAACCGCCGGCGAAGATCGCCAGGCGCCGGAAGAGCCGCTGCTCGGGCTCGGCAAGCAGATCGTAGCTCCAGTCAATGAGCGCGCGCATCGTCTGCTGACGGGGCAACGCCGTGCGGCTGCCGCCGGTGAGCACGCGAAAGCGTTCGTCGAGCTTCTGCGCGAGCTGGCGCGGCGGCAATACCTTGACGCGCGCGGCCGCCAGCTCGATCGCCAGTGCGATGCCGTCGAGCCGCCGGCAGATCTCAGCTACGATCGGCGTGTTCTCTTCGGTCAGTGCAAATTTTCCATCGGACGCGGCCGCGCGCTCGGCAAACAGAGCGATCGCGCCGTAGCTCAGCGCTTCTTCGCTCGCCATTGAATCGCCCGACGGAACCGCGAGCGAGGGCACGTGGTACACGTGCTCGCCGGCGATGCGCAGCGGTTCGCGGCTCGTTGCCAGCATGCGCACGTGCGGAGCGGCGCGCAGGATCGCCTCGGCGATGCGCGCCGTTTCTTCGATGAGGTGCTCGCAGTTATCCAAGATCAAAAGCAAACGACGAGACCGCAGGTACTGAACCACGACGTCGAGCATCGATCGGTTTGCCTGTTCGCGCAGGCCAAACGTCGACGCGATGATGTTGACGACTAGCGCTGGATCGCTCAACGGAGCAAGCTCGAGAAACCACACGCCGTCGGCCGACCCGTCGAGCAGATCCGCACCAGCTTGCAGCGCAAGGCGCGTCTTGCCGACGCCGCCGGTTCCGACTAGGGTCACGAGCGGGCACTCGAGCACGAGCGGTTCGATCTCGGCCAGCACTTCGTCGCGACAGATGAGCGGTGTCACTTGGCGCGGCAGATTATTGGGAAACGATCCCAGCGATTGAAGCGGCGGAAATGTGTCGGGCAGACCCGGCGCGACGAGCTGCCATACATGCTCGGGTCCGATGAGGTCTTTGAGCCTGTGCTCGCCCAAGTCCAGCAGGTCCATCTGCTCGGGCATTAGGCCGCGCAGATGAAGCGCCGTCACGTCCGAGAGAACCGTCTGACCACCGTGCACGACTTCGAGTAGTCGCGCAACGCGATTGACTACAGGGCCAACGTAGTCGCCGGCCCGTTCGTGGGTTGCGCCGCTGTGCAGCGCCATGCGCACCGCCAATCCACCAACCGCGGCCCAATCCTCGGCTGCGAGCGCGCGCTGTGCGTCGGCGGCCGCTGCGAGCGCATCCGAAGCGCGCGAGAACGCCGCGCAAAACTGGTCACCAATCGTATTGAACACGTAACCGCCGTGCGATTCTATCGCGGTTCGTAGCAGCGTATCATGGCGGTGAAGCGCCTCGGACATCGCGGCACGCTGCTGCTCCCAATGCTGCGTGCTGCCTTCGATGTCGGTAAAGAGCAGCGTCACCGTCCCGCTCGGAAGCGAGGCTCTCAGCGCCATGCCGCTTTCGGTTGCGTCTCCGCCTGCAGTTGCCCGCAGGCCGCCGCGATGTCGCGGCCCATGTTCTGCCGTACGGTGACCGGCACGCCGGCGGCATCGAGAATTCCGGCAAACTCCCAAATGCGCGCGTCGGAAGTTGCCGCGTATGGTGCGTCCGGCGTCGCGTTGTACGGAATCAAATTCACATGATAGAGATGACCCCGCATCAGCCCAGCGAGAGCGCGAGCACATGCGGCGTCATCGTTTACGCCGGCCAGCGTGACGTACTCAAAAAACACTTTGCGGTTCGTCTTGCGAACGTAGCGCTCGCAGGCGCCCATCAGCTCCGGTAGGGGAAATCGGCGATTGACCGGCATCATTGACGAGCGAAGCTCGTCAGTCGGCGCGTGCAGCGAGATCGCGAGGTTGACCTGCAGATGCTCGTCGGAAAAGCGATCGATCTTGTCGACCAGTCCGACGGTCGAGATCGTGATGTGCCGGTGACCGAGCCCAAAGCCCTTTGGGTCGTTGAGCAACGCGACCGCTTCCATGACGGCGTCATAGTTGTGAAACGGCTCTCCCATGCCCATGAAGACGACGTTGGTGATGCGCTTGTTCCGCGGTGCGAGCTCCCGCGCAAAGTACCAGGCCTGATCGAAAATCTCACCGGCGCTCAGATTTCGGTTGAAGCCGCCCTGACCGGTGGCGCAGAACGCGCAGGCAAACGCGCATCCGGCTTGCGAAGAAATGCAGACCGTTGTCCGATCGCCGCGGTGCTCCATCAGCACTGCCTCGACTTCCTTGCCGTCGCGCAGGCGGAACAGGCCCTTCGTCGTCTGTGCGTCCTGCGAGCATTGTATCGCGATCGGCTCGACGGCGCAAAAAGCGACGCCCCGCTCGACCATCGCCGACCGCAGCGCTTTTGGAAGCGTGGTGACGTCGGCTACGCCGCCCAGCAGCT
>JAFAHB010000158.1 GCA_019237435.1 Vulcanimicrobiota bacterium | reverse complement strand
CCGGAGCATACCGGTCGACGTGCTCGACGCGCGGCGTAAAGAACTCAACGGCGCGATCCGCGCGGCGGGGCGTGGCGAGCGCGTTTCGTTCACGCACGTCATCGCGTACGCCCTCGTTCGCGCTGCGGTCGAGATGCCCGTCATCACATACTCGTTCCGCCGCGATGTATCGGGAACTCCGGTGCGCGTCGAGCCGGGCATTCATCTCGGACTCGCGGTCGACACGGAGCGCAAAGACGGAACGCGTTCGCTCGTCGTGCCGGTGATCCGGGATGCGAATACACTGGACTTTGCAGCGTTTCGAACCCGATACGAAGAGCTCGTGGCCGCAGCGCGTGAGAACCGGCTCGCCGCCGACGACCTGCAAGGCGCGTCGTTCACGCTGACCAATCCCGGCGGAATCGGAACCGTAGCGTCGGTTCCCCGGCTGATGGCCGGACAAGGCGCGATCATCGCAACCGGTGCGATCGGCTATCCGCCGGGGTTCGCGTCGGCGAACGAACAGTCGCTGCGATTGCTCGGCGTTGCGCGCGTCATGCAGCTCACTAGTACCTACGATCACCGCGTCATCCAGGGCGCGCAATCGGGCGAGTTCCTGCGACGCGTCGACGAGCTGTTGCAGGGGCGTGACGGTTTCTACGAGGCGGTCTTCGAGTCGCTGGGCCTTCAGGCTGCCCCGTTGCCGCAGGTCGCTGTCGCGCCGCCCGGCGCTGCGGCGGGACAGCCGTCGGACGAGATGTTGCGCGCCGTTGCCGCCGGCATGGCGATCGTTTCCGCTTATCGGCGGCACGGGCATCTGGCCGCGAATCTCGATCCGCTCGGCGCCGAGCCGGTCGGCGATTCCTCACTCGAGCCTCAAACGTACGGACTTACGCCCGCGTTGCAGAGCGCGATTCCGGCAAGCGTGCTGCGCGTGAAAGTTCCCGGCAACACGTTAGCCGAAGTGCTGCCGCGTCTACGGGAGACGTACAGCTCGACCATCGCCTACGAGATCGAGCATATCTCGAATGCCAACCAGCGCGTTTGGCTGCGCGACTACGTCGAATCGGGACGCAATAAACTCAAGCAATCGCCGCAGCGCCAGATCGACTTTCTCGAGCGTCTTACGCAAGTCGAAGCGTTCGATCGATACGTTCGCAAGACGTTCCTCGGCCAAAAGACGTTCTCGGGCGAGGGGCTCGACGTGATGGTTCCGATGCTCGAGGAGATGCTCGACATGCTCGCCGACGACGGCGTTGCCGATGCCGTCGTTGGGATGGCGCATCGCGGGCGTCTGAATGTGATCGCTCACGTCGTCAACATGCCGTACGAAGAGGTGATGACCGAGATCTAGGCGGCGCAATACCGCGGCAATCTCGGCGACGACGACGTCATGGGCGACGTGAAATACCATCACGGCGCGAACGGTACGTTTACGACGTCGAAAGGAAAGACGATCGGCGTGACGCTCGCGCATAATCCCAGCCATCTCGAAGCGGTCGACCCGGTCGTCGAAGGCAGCGCGCGCGCGCTGCAGACAGACCATTTGCATGGAACGCCGACGCAAGACCACAAGCGGGCCGTCCCAATTCTGATTCATGGCGACGCGGCATTCACCGGCCAAGGGATCGTAGCGGAAGTCTTCAACATGCAGTCGCTCGCGGGCTACGAGACCGGCGGCACCATTCACCTCATCGCAAACAATCAAATCGGCTTCACGACCGAACCCGGCGACGCGCGCTCGACGCGCTACGCGTCGGACCTTGCCAAAGGATTCGACGTTCCGATCGTGCACGTCAATGCCGACGACGTGGACGCCTGCATCGCGGCAGTTCATCTGGCGATCGAGTTTCGCCGGGCATTCGCGCGCGACGTGCTCATCGATCTCATCGGCTACCGGCGCTTCGGTCACAACGAGCAGGACGAGCCAGCTTACACGCAGCCGCAGACCGCCGAGCGAATCAAGAATCATCCCACCGTCCGCGAGCTTTTCGCCAACAAGCTGATCAATCAAGGAGTCATTACTGCGGATCGGGCGTCCGCGATGCTCGATGAGGCGAACGAACGGTTGCAGCAGGCGCGGCACGCGGTCAAGGGCGCACTGGCGTCGCATATCCAGGGGCGCAAGATCTCCGGCAGCAACACGTTCGACGGAACAGTTCTGACGCCGGTTCCGCGCGAAACGCTGCTGGCTTGGATCGAAGCGCTAACTGCGGTCCCGCAAGGCTTTGCGCTCAACCGCAAGCTTCAGGCGCAGTTCCAACGGCGCAGCGCGGCGATCGGCGAGAAGGGCGTCGTCGATTGGGGCACCGCCGAATCGCTTGCGTTTGCGTCGCTGCTCGCGAACGGAACGCCGATTCGCCTCACGGGGCAGGATACGGAGCGTGGAACGTTCAGCCATCGTCACGCCGTCTTCCATAGCCCCGGCCAACGTGCGAGTTGGATTCCGCTGCAACATCTTTCGGAGCGACAAGCTTCGTTTGAAATCAGAAACAGCCCACTCTCCGAGTACGCGTGCGTGGGCTTCGAATACGGCTACTCCGCGCAAGAGCCTGAGGCGCTCGTACTTTGGGAGGCGCAATATGGCGACTTCGTCAACGGGGCGGAGATCGTCGTCGATCAGTTCATCGCCGCCGGTCAAGCGAAGTGGGGACAAACGTCGCGCCTGACGTTACTGCTGCCGCACGGTTACGAGGGTGGCGGACCCGAGCATTCGAGCGCGCGGCTCGAGCGGTTCCTTCAGCTCGTCGCCGAGGGGAATTTGCGGGTCGCGGCGCCGTCGATTGCCAGCAACTACTACCACTTGCTGCGAATGCAAGCGCGTTCACCGATCGCCGTTCCGCTCGTCGTCATGACGCCGAAGTCGCTCCTGCGCTCGGAGAGCGCTGCCGGAACCCTTGACGAGATAGCGGCCGGTACGTTCATGCCGGTCATCGACGACCCGCGCGCTCTCGATCGCGACGCCGTGGAACGCCTAATCTTGTGCAGCGGCAAGATCTACCACGATCTGGTCGGGCACGCGGCATACGCAGCGCTCAGGCATACCGCGATCGCGCGCATCGAGCTGCTCGCGCCTCTGCCGGTCGGCGAGCTCAATAAAGTCATCGGCAGTTATCCGCGTCTGAAAAAAATCGTGTGGGTCCAGGAAGAGCCGAAAAATATGGGAGCGCGCGCCTTCGTGCGCCGCCGCCTGCTCGAAGGCAAGCGCGACGGCTTCGACATTGAGTACATCGGGCGCGGGTACCGCGCAAGCCCGAGTGAAGGATATGCCGGCCAGCATGCCGTCGAACAAGAGCGGATCGTCACGACGGCTCTCGCCGAATAGCTTGGCGCTAGGGTAGGTTTTTTTCGGCGAACATTTCGGCGAGCAACTCCTCGATCGTGCGCGCGTCGATGAAGAGCCCGCGCGTATGCGGACCGACGAAGCCTTGACGCACCATTGAGTCGAAGAGCGCCAACAATGCGTCGTAGTAGCCGCGATAGTTGAGTAGGCCGATTGGTTTGTCGTGGAGGCGCAGCTGCCGCCAGCTGAGCACCTCGCAAAACTCATCCATCGTGCCGAATCCACCGGGAAGAGCGATGAATGCGTCGCTGAGATCCTCCATCATCGCTTTACGCTCGTGCATCGTCGAGACGAGATGCAGCTCGGTCAGCCCCTGATGCGCCATCTCGGTGCGCGCCAGCGCGTGCGGTATCACGCCGATCACTTCTCCGCCGGCGGCGAGCGCCGTATCCGCGACGACCGCCATCAGACCGATTCCGCCGCCGCCGTAGACCACGCCGTAGCCCGCTCGAACGATGGCGAGCGCGGAGGCTCGGGCCATGCCGGCATAGTCGGGGTCGTTTCCCACATGCGAGCCGCAGAAAACGCAGATTCTCTTCATTGCGTAACGCCCTTGGTCGGCGCGCAGGGCGGCGCCTCTTTGTGAATCTCATGCTTTGGACGTGCCTCGAGTTCGTCGTCCTCGCCGTCCTTGCCGTCGTGCGTGCCAAGCTGTGGACGTACGGATCCGATACGGGAACCTTTGCGCAGATAGTGCACGATTCGTTCGGCGGCATGCGCAACGGCGTCGAAGCGGGATCGCACTTTCGCTACCATTGGTCGCCGACACTGGTGGTGTTGTGGCCGTTGGTTGCGATACCCGCGAACGCTCTAGGCTTGCAGCTCGCTCAGGCCGCCGCTACGGTCCTCTGCGCGCCGTTGGTCGCGGCGATTGCGCGCGCGTACGTGACGCCCCGGTTGGCCGACGGCCTGGGCGTGCTGACATTGCTCTACCCGCCGCTGTTGGCGCTGGGGTTCGATGAGTTTCACGAGCTCGGGCTCTTCACGCCTTTAGTTCTCGCGCTCGTTCTTTGCGCCGAACGCAGGCGCTGGCTTGCGTTTGCGCTCTGCGGACTCGCCGCCATCGGCATACGGGAGGATGCGGCGCTCACGCTGGTCGCGTTCGGCGGCGCCTTGATCGCGATCGCACGATTCCGTCGGCCGAAAGGGATGGGATTGCTCGACGGTTTCACAGCCTCGCCGCGCGCGCTCGCCGTTGCGGGCGCCTCGCTCGCACTGGGAGCTGCCGTCGCGCTTGCTGCGTATTATGGCGTCATCACTCCACGGCTCGGAGGCTGGATCCCGAGTCACTTCTACGTCTATCCGTTCGCGAACGGACCGCTCGCGCTGGTTGCGGCCCCTTTCGTGCATCCGCGTGAGTTTGGGCGTGCAATCTTCACGTTCGGCCGCTTGACCTACGTTCTCGAAGCTCTCATACCGCTCGCATTTCTGCCCATCCGGTCGCCGTGGGCTTTGCTCGCGCTGCCGGGCGGCGCGATCGTGCTGCTGGCGAACTCGGGCTACGTGTGGCGCATGGGCGATCACTACGCGGCGCTGTGGATCCCGTGGCTGCTGATTGCGACGGTCGCGAGCGTCGCAACGCTGGCGCGCCCCGCGGGCGAACGGCGCGCCGCGCGCTGGACCACCCTGGCCGGCGTGCTCTGCGCCGTTTTTTTGATCGCGTTCGACCCGCTGCATCCGCTGCACTATTTGCATTCCTATTACGAGAATCTCGGCGATGCACGCCGCGCCATCGCGTGCGTTCCCAAACAGGCATCGATGGCGACGTACGACGAGTGGTTTTCGGCGGTAGCCGCGCAGCGGCCCAGGGCAACGATCGATCGGACGAACGGCGTCGACTATCTGGTCTATGCGGGCGACTTTTGGAGCGATCCGAATCAGGCGCGCATCTGGCCCGAAATCACGAAAGGGGTTGCGCGCGGAGAGTACCGCGCGGTTTGCCGCTTCGGCGCCGTCGTAACCTACGAGCGGGTCGATGGCAAGTAAAATTCCAGGACCGAGTCGGATCGCCACGTTGCTGGGCCTGTTGCCCGTCCCGTTTCAACGGTTTCCTGAATTTATGCGCCGATCGACGGCTCGGTACGGCAACGTCGTTGCCTTTGCGCTGCCGTGGCGGTCGTATGTATTCATCAACGATCCCGAGCCGCTCAAGGACATGTTCGTGACGCAGCAGCACGCGTTCTCCAAGTCGCTCGGAGCTCGAGTGTTGCGCCTCTTGCTCGGTGAAGGATTGCTTACCAGCGAAGAACCGCTTCATCGCAAGATGCGTAGGATCGTGCAACCAGCGTTTCACCACGAGCGCATCGCCGAGTACGAACGGATCATGGAGCGCGACGCTCGCGAGTTTGCAGAAATGCTGCGGCTGGGCGAAGCTTTCGACGCACACGCGGCGATGATGGAGCTGACGCTGCGCATCGCGAGCGAAACACTCTTCGGCAGCGACGAAAGCGACTCGGCGGCCGCGGTTGCCGACGCATTGCGCCTGATGATGACCGAGTTTTCTGCCATGCTTACGCCGATCGGCGCGTTGCGCCAACGCCTTCCCTTGCGAAATACGCGGCGCTTTTGGCGAGCGCGCCGTGCGCTCGACGCCATTATTTATGATCTCATCGCTCGCCGCCGGCGTAATGGAACGCAGCGGGTCGATGCGCTTTCAATGCTGCTTGTGGCGCAAGCGTCGGAAAGTGCGCCGTTAAGCGACGAGCAGCTTCGCGACGAGATCATGACGCTCTTCATTGCCGGTCACGAAACGACGGCTAACTTGCTCACGTGGACGCTCTATCTCTTGGCGCAACATCCCGACGTGGACGCTCGAACCGCCGCTGCCGCGCGCGCGGGTGACCGCTCCTACTTGAATCGCGTGCTCAAAGAGGTGCTGCGGCTGTACCCGCCTGCATGGATTATTGGCCGCGAAGCACTGCGGGACGTTACGCTCGCCGGCGGGGGCTTCATTCCGCGCGGTACGACGGTCTTCGCTGCACCGCTGATGCTACACCGCCGGCCCGATCTGTTCAGCGACCCCGACGAGTTCGATCCGGATCGTTGGCTAGGTCCGGAGCCGCCGCCGTTCGCTTACGTGCCCTTCGGCGGCGGCGCGCGGCGCTGCATCGGTGATGAGTTCGCGCTGCGCGAAGCGAGCATCGTCTTGCAGGCGCTCGTATCGCGGTTTCGGTTCGAGTTGGCGCCGGGCGCCCGTGTCGAGATCGCACCGCTCGTTACGCTGCGACCGGCCGGACCGGTGATGATGGGCGCGATTGCGCGCTGACTATTTTGGCGCAGACGGGCTGTAGGTCGCGCCGGCGCAG